>DUUM01000363.1 GCA_012841565.1 Candidatus Epulonipiscium sp.
AGATGAAGTGTATATATTTAGGATTTAATCCAAATGGTTTTTATAATCAAGGAACCTATGGATGTAGTTGTAAAAGTCATTTAGGATATTCTCATGAAAATAGTTGGACGTTATTTGGCCTATGGGGAGGGGTACCTTACCATGTCAAGATGGTGGGAACGGATGTCCGGCATTTCAACAACAATTAAATCAAAGATAGTGCGGATTTATATGTCTTAAGGTTCCTTTGTAGTGAGATATTAATGCAAGCAGAAAAACATTATATACTTATCTATCTTGGTATTACTAACAAAATAATAATATAATATGAGGAGAGAATTAGATGAAAAAAATATTTAAATTAATGTTAACATTTATATTTGTATTAACAATAAGTATAGGAAATATGGAAGTCTTTGCATCAAGTAATTTAGCACTAAGCACAACAATTTTTGCATCACAAAAGCAAGAAGCAAGTTTTAATAAAAATGAGCTCGTATTAGATGGAAGGTTCATAGAACTAAATAGCTTTAACATTAAAGGTAGTAATTACATAAGTCTGCGTGATGTAGCACAGAGCTTATCGGGCACATCTAACCAGTTTGATGTTAGTTGGAATGTGGGGTTAAATGCAATAGAACTTATAGATGAGAAAGCATATACCAGACCAGAAGATTCGTTTCAGAGATGGTATGGGCGAGGCTCAAAATACCAAGGGGCACTTATAAACTCTAAAATTATACTGGGCGGAAAAGAGCATAGTATTTCGGCATTTAACATTGATGATAGCAACTATTTTAAACTACGAGACTTAAGTGAGATTATTGGCTTTGAACTAGACTGGGATAGTGAAAAAAACCAGATGTCCATTTTAACGATAATACCTGAAGGGGCATACAGATTAGAAAAACTTAGCGATAATACATCTGAAAAGGAAATCACGAATATACGGGATATAATATTTCATGATGAAAGTAAAAATCTTATTCCCGCAAGGCCTAGTAGATGGGCAAGCACGATTAGTTCCTATATGACTAAAAACGAAAATGGGACAATTAGCATAGTAGAGGCAGGTAAAGAAGCTGATAAGCTAGTCAAAATCCTAACGTATGATCAAGAGCATAACTTGGTGAATCAAAAAAATATCTCATATGAACTACCAATTTTCGGTGCTTTTTATAGTGGTGAAAAATATAACTATATGGCCTTTGGAGAGGATAATAAAGAAGAAGACAATCAAAAAGAAGTAATTCGTATTGTCAGGTACGATAAAGAGTTCCAAAAAATTGATAGCGCATCAGTTAAAGGTGGAGAAAGTTTTACAATAAGTCCCTTTGTATCAGCAGCAGGTAGAATGGCTGAATATGGGGATGAGCTTGTTTTTCATACAAGCCGTAGAAGATACAAAACAGAGGATGGGCTAAATCACCAATCCCAATTAACAATACGTATTGATACATCAACAATGAAAGTAACGAATGATCTAGGACGCTTTCAGGAAAATCATGTGAGCCATTCATTTGATCAATATGTTTTATTTGATAATAATGATCGTGTGCTACTAGACCATGGGGATGCCTACCCACGTTCAATTGTCTTAAGCAAAGCGAATGGAAGTAAGTATGATAAGGTAAATTTATTTAATATCCCAGGGGAAATAGGCGCAAACAGCACTGGTGTTTCAATAGGTGGTTTTGAAGCATCTGATACAAACTATATTGCAGCAATGAACACAATTGATCACTCAAAGGTGACAAAGTACACATCATTTGAAATGCTTGGCCTTGAAAAAGACCAGCGGGATATCATCATATCAACTATACCTAAAAATAGCCTAAACTGCTCAAGTGCAAAGCAAATTACGCTAAAAAGATATGTAGATACTGACAAAAAAAGTTCAATCCCTTATCTTGTCAAAATATCAAATAACAAGTTTATGGCCTTATGGCAGGAATATGATAGTAATTATGGGATAGGTGACTTGAATTATGTATTTATTGATGGACAAGGAAACCCTACTAGTAAGGTTGAAAATAAAAAAGGTTTTAAACTATCTGATTGTAGACCTATTTTAGTAGGGGATAAGGTTGTTTGGTACAGTAAAGACGGCGAATTTAGAACATACTACACACTCGGGGTCAGACCCCAGACAACTCTGGAACTATTCTGACACCTTACAATAGCCAATCATAACATAATGGCCAGCAATCTAAACTTGCTGGTCTTTTTCGCAACTGATATATCATATGTATCTTTGGATATACCAACGATGATTTTACACTAACCTAAATATGATCCATGTTTACTATGGGAGGATAATTATGCTATAATGCAAGTACGAAGATGAATATAGAAAGAGGTGATCTGTTGGATGTACTAAAGCAACCACACGATAAGTTTTTCCGCTCAACATTTGGTAAGGTAGAAATAGCATCAGATTTTCTAAAAAACTACTTACCACAGGAATTATCTGAAATAGTAGATATAAATACTTTGAGATTACAAAATGATACATTCTTAAATGAGAAGTTGAAGGAAGAGTTTGCAGATTTATTATTTAGCGTTAATATAAATAATAAAACAGGTTATATCTACTTTTTATTTGAGCATAAAAGTTATCGGGACAGAATGGTCATATTTCAAGTCCTAAAATATATGATTAATATTTGGGAAAGCAAGATACATGATGATACTGGAAAAAGATCAGAAATAGAACTACCAATTATATTACCCATTGTAGTTTATCACCATGAAGGCAAATGGAACATTAAGAAGACATTAGGCGAAATGATGCCAAGCTACAAGGA
>DUUM01000364.1 GCA_012841565.1 Candidatus Epulonipiscium sp.
GATGATGATGGCCTCTTTTTGATTGTCTTTTTGATACTGTTTCATAAGCTTTGCAACTTTGGGATTCATAAAAACCTTTCCCAGTCGACTGTTTCTTTTTTTGTGCACATGCTTATCTTAAGGGGGATGGTTTGAAATGGCGAATAGGGAATAATGTATAGTCAATAGGGGGTAACGTCCAGTTCTTTGGAAGTATGCTTAGCCTCGGGGGGTTGTGCTGGCACACTGGGAAATAAGATTTTTAGGCTTTTTTAGAAAAAGTGACTCCAGTAAATAATGGTTCATTAGGAGCTAGCCCTATGGATCATGTGTAGAGATTTTAAATTGTAGGCATGGTTGTAACTTTGTATACGACAAATCCTGTACAGATATATGAAGTTAAAAAGAAAGAGTTAGACCTAGCCTTTGGTAGGCTTATGAAAGAAACCGGTAGTGATCAATTAATAGATTGCTCTTCTTGCGGATATAAATCTTGTTTAGCTATGGCAAAAGCCATAGCTAAGGGCTTAAACCATGAAAAAAATTGTATTTATTATAATAAAAGAATGGTAGAAATAGAAAACAATAAAATAGAAGAAAAAAACAAAGAAGTAAGTGAAATGCTTGATAATGAAAATAAAATAAGCCAAGAAAGGCAAAAAATTAATTTAGAATTAAATAGTAATGTCGAATTAATAACCGAGGCATTGGAACAGGTAACACAAGCTAGTGCTGAAACAGCAACAGTAGTATATACCATTAGTAATGAAACCAATGATGCTGTAGACCAATTGCAAGAATTAGGGCAAATAGTAGACTTAATACAAAGAAATATTAATAAGTATGTTGAAACATCCAATGTGATTGTAAAAATTTCCGAACAAACTAATTTACTAGCTCTTAATGCTTCTATAGAAGCAGCTAGGGCAGGAGAACATGGTAGGGGATTTGCTGTTGTAGCGGAAGAAGTAAGAAAATTAGCAGAGCAAACTAAATCATCAGCAGAAACTGCCCAAAGTAACAACGTATCAACCCTTCCAAATTTACAAAGGATTATTTCTATGTCTCAATCTTTTTTAATAAAAATGGGAGAGATTAATTCGGCGGTACAAACCATTGCTGCTAGTACCGAGGAAATTACCTCCCAATCGGAAGAAATAGCCAGTACTGCATCTTTAATCGTCCAAAAGCAGACCAATTAGGGACAGGACCTCAACGCAGTAGTGTTGTGAAGTGAATAGTAGAAAGTGGGTAAAAATATAGGTGTTTTCATTATTCATTACAATATCCTCCTCCGTTGACATATTTAACCATATTATATCAAACATGTGTTCTAAATGCAAGGCGAAAATGAAAAAATCCCAAATAGCCAAGAGGTTCTGGCCCCAAACTATTCTGATAACTTTCCTCGCAGTTCTAATGGGTTTTTCTATATAAAATTATAATTCAATAATCAGAAAGAAAAATGGCCAAACAACCCAAGGTTGCTGGTCATTTTTTCTGCCACAAATAATTACTAGTTATATTTGGTATATATGGCCTATCTATCTTTGGATTTAATCCTACCCAAGGGATTTCTAACCATTATTTTACAGTAACCCAAATATGGGCAATGTTTACTATGGGAAGATACTTATGATATAATAGGGCTATGAAGAAGAATCTAGAAAGAGGTGATCAGTTGGAAGTACTAAAGCAACCACACGATAAGTTTTTCCGCTCAACATTTGGTAAAGTCGAAATTGCATCAGATTTTCTAAGAAACTACTTACCGCAAGAGTTATCTGAAATAGTGGATATAAACACTTTGAAATTACAAAACGATACATTCTTAAATGAGAAGTTAAAGGAAGAGTTTGCAGATTTATTGTTTAGCGTTAATATAAATAATAAAACAGGTTATATCTACTTTCTATTTGAGCACAAAAGCTATCGAGACAGGATGGTTATATTTCAAGTCCTAAAGTATATGGTCAATATTTGGGAAAGTAAGGTACATGATGATACTGGAAAAAGATCAGAAATAGAACTACCAATTATATTACCCATTGTAGTTTATCACCATGAAGGCAAATGGAACATTAAGAAGACATTAGGCGAAATGATGCCAAGCTACAAGGA
>DUUM01000365.1 GCA_012841565.1 Candidatus Epulonipiscium sp.
TACCATAAGTAACCAGGCATTCGGCTGTAGGCTATATATGGTAAGAGTTTAGTCGTGTTTTACTAAATGGTTATATTAAGTAAGTGAGATGTTTAGAAGCAGGGGGTTCGATGCCCCTCACCTCCATGGTTATAACCCTCGAATTCTGATATTAATCAGGATTCGTGGGTTATTTTTTTGTACCTATATTTCATGACCTTCATATGACATAAGTTAAGTTATTGTACTCATTGAGAGCAATCTTAAGGAACCACTATGAAGGAATTAATAGGTATCATAGTTTTATAATATGAGATATACTATAAAGAAGAAGCTTGCGAATAAAGTAAGATTGTCTTATTATTATATGTATTATTAAAATCTAAGGAGAGATCTATATGTCAATATCAAAAAAACGTACTTCAATAATGCTTTTTGCTTTGGTAGGTGTGATTATTACGTCAAATGTTGGGACAGTAGTATATGCGGCAGAAGCTACAGCAACTGCTCCATCAGCAAAAGTATTAGAAGTAATCAAGAAAGCTTCACCAGTAAATGTTACAAGTGCTAAACCTGCTCCAAATATCAAAATAACAGTTAATGGTAAAGCAGCTACTTTAAAAGATCCAATCGTAATGGAAAATGGACGTGTATTCTTGCCAGTACGTAACCTAGGAGAACTTTTAGGGGTAAATGTAGACTACCAAGCGGCAAATAAAGTAGCCACAGCACAAAACTCTAATGCATATCTTGAGTTACCACTAGGCTACAACGAAGCGGTTAAGAACAAAACAATAGTTCTTCCAATCGACACTGCTAACAAGTCAACACGTATCATCACATACAACAACCGTACTTACTTGCCAGTGCGTTTTATCTCCGAGAACTTAGGATATCAAATCTCATACGCAAACAATACAGTAGCTATCACAACGGATGGCACAACTCCAACCACCCCTACTGTACCTACCACACCAACAACTCCAACAACCCCAGCGGATGGTCAATTTAGCGATGTATCCCAAATGAACCCGGCAGATAAAGATAATCCTCACAATCTAATCGCATTTAGTGAAGGTCGTTCATTATCTCAAATTCCCACTGTCCCATTCAGCCAAATCACCAAACCAGCAGGTATGACAGATGCCCAGTGGAACAAGATGAAAGAATTACATGGACCATCTAAATTAGGATTTGTATTGGCATCAGGTAAAATCTCAGATATGCCAAAAGACATCTTAAGAATGTATGACGGAAAAGAGGAAAATAATAAAGGAATTACAGGAGTAACAAAGATAACAGTAAACCCCGATTCAATATCCGCAACCAGCTCCCCAATTAATACATTATTTGTATTTAAAGATGGTACACACCAGTATGTAGATAGAGGCAAAACCTTTAAAGGGAAAACTTTAAATGACGTGCTTTTTATAGATTTTTATGACGTAGGGAATGGAAGCTATATCTTCTTCCCTACAGGAAACTAAACTAAATCAATAAAAATCCCAAACTAAACCTATATAGAAAATCTATATGGGTTTTTTGTCTAAAAAATGAATAAAGGAGGAAACAAATGAAGAATAGATATAAATCTTTGATAGCATTATTATCACTAAGCGCTATATTAACAACAGCAATACCTTATCATAAGCATACAGTTCAAGCAACATCAGAATCCCTTACTGAACAAGGGGATATAGATTTATAGAAAGGAGAAAAACGTGAAGAAAAGGAACATATTAATGACCTTAGCCTTAGGACTAGTACTAGTTTTTAGTGTAACAACTAAAATACAACCACCTAATATTAGTGCTGAAGAGCCCGAAGTGGAACCTGAATTCTATATGGCAACTATAGTGTATTCTCAGAGTATTGCTGAGAGTACACTATAGTTTTGTAGGTATTTCTATTTATTCATATTCCTTTGCCCTCCTTATTTTTTTTTATCTTCTTGCGCCATTAGGATCGTCTGGGTGGACCCAAACATCATCCCACATATTGCCTTCAACCCTTATACTTCCCCCTGTACAGTTTCCTAGTGCTGGTCTGGAGGCTGGGTATTTATTTTTTAGGTCTATCTGTGTTGCAGTAGGGTAGTTAGTCGGTTTGAATCCTGGTGCTAATAATCTATATCTAAAATTTAATTGCATAACCTTATCTGGGTAATCTATATCTATAAATTGTTTGCGTTGTGAATACATTGCCTTGGGATTCTTGGCAGTTTGGAATGTTTTTGGGAACATTTTGTTATTATCTGCCTTGTCTAATTCCACTATTCTATGAGGTAGTTCCTTGTTTAGGTGTGGCATGAATAACCAAGCTTCTGTATCCCCTGTACATTGAGAACATAGATTTCCTTTTTCTATTTCAGTCTTATAATTGTATTGAAGCTTTGAGTGAATCCCATATCCTGATCTTGTCCAGTTCTTTTTTGTTGCATGATCCTTAGTATCTGAACTTCCTTGGAATACTTGAATGTTTCCTGTTAGGTTAACATCTGTTTTCTTCCATACTTCATAGTCTGTGTGCCAATGATAGTGTGGTGTAGGACTATCTCCATCACAAACTCTTACACTATAACTATAACTCCCATTTTCATCTGAACCAGTCCTTGTTTCATATGAGTGACTGTGTAATTCCGTCTTCCCATCTGTACAACAGCTGGTAGAGTTACAAGCAATCTCTGATTGATGTTGAATAGCCCTAATTGTTAACCTTGGTATAGAGTTTGTTGGCCATTTCTCTACTTCTGTTCCTCTTGTTTTCTGAAATGTCTCTGTATCCCACCATGTAAAGCCTGTGGCTTGCTGATTTGCTTCTACATAGTCTAAGCAAAGTTGATAAGGATTAGGTACTTCATCAGGACAGGTTGGTCCGAATACCTTTACCTCTTTCCACCCCTCTGGTTTACCCCAGTTTAGATGTTTGGTTGCTTCTATTTCCGGAATTTCATTACCAGGTGCACCTATCCATGTAACAGCATTGGCCTTATGGATATGAGTAGTGGTTCCTATGTCATATAAAACCATAGATTCTTGTCCTGTCTTAGGATTCCTTGGAAGGTAGCATTGATATTTCTCGTTGTCATACCATGGAAGCTTCAGGTTAGGAATAGTAGGTGTTGGAATAATAGGTATTGGATCTGATTTTGGTATTGTTGGTATGAAGAATTCTTTTTCTATAGAGTTGTTATCATAGGTTACTTCATTTAATGGTGTATTCTTATTCTTATTGATTGTAAGTTTTATCTTTACGTTGTAACCTGGATTTGTCTGGTAATTATTAGGTAAACTTAGTTTAAGAGAAGGTGAATAGAACTCTTTATCTAGTTCATGATTATATTTTTTTGATAAATCTTCTCTTTTAACACCATCTATAAATATTTCCATGTCTACAGGTGATGTAGGATACTTCTTAAGGAATGATTCATCATCTTTAGTGTTTACTGCCCTTGTTTTTCCTGTTATGTTTGTATTTATTGTGTTCCAATCCGGTGTTGGTTGAGTAATTCCCTGGACAATATCTACTGCTATTAGATCTCTCTCTATTTTTTCTACATCAAACAGTAGGTATGCATAGTTATCTTGCATAGTTGTTTCTTTTCTGCCATAAGGATCCAGGCTGGTCGGGAACTTAGGTGCTTTTGCTGTTGGGTTTACGGAATATCTTACTACGAAGAAAGTTTCTCCCGCTGGTATCTCAGGTAAATTAACCTTTACATTTTTTAAACCTGTTACAGGATCTACTAAATGATGTATCTCCCCATTGTTGAAGACATTTGTATCCTCAACTAAATAATCCTTACCCATCCCTACTCCAGTTGCATTATCCCAGTCACTTCCCCATTGTAGGTAGAAGTAGTGGTTGGTAGGTCCAGGCATTGAGGCGTTAGACCAACTTTTACCACCATCATTAGTTATCTGCCATGGGAATCCTTTATCTATTTCTGCATTGGCCTTTATTTCGACATAATTACCATTTTTGTAGTATTCTCCGTCGAATTCTTTTATCTTTAGATTTACCTTGGGTATAGTCACCACTGGTCCAGGTGGAGCTATAGATAATATTGCTATCCCCATCATATCTAATACAGTCTGATTATATGGTAAAGGTTCTTTTCCTATTTTAGTTGTATACTTTCCATTTGAACCTTTCTGTGTAATAGTATACTCTCCTATGAATTTAGTTTGATTGGAAAAAACAGGTATGCCGAAGTCAGACTCTTCTAAGTATGCTGCTCTAGGTAACCACGAATAAAGTTGTGTAGGTGCCCATCTAGCTAGGTCCCCTCTAGTGGGTTTGAATGTATCTAATTTTCCTCCGTTTAATTGGTTGATAACCCAAGGTTCTAGAAGTATTTTATATCTACCGGAGGCTAGTTCAGCTAATGCCGCTTCCTCTCCCATAGCTTTTAGTTCGGGTGTAAATGCTATAAGGACATTTTTGTGGAATTCCTTTTTCATTGCGAAATCTTTTAATTTTTTAAGGGAAGCTGCGTTTTTTCCTACTATCTTGGGGAAGTTAGAATATTTATGGGTGAGGAAGTTTACCTGTTTAGTCAAGGCACTATTCTTCCTATAATCTAGCTTGGTTTTCTTTCCAAAGTTTGCCGTACCAGTAGGAATGGTCTGGGATGTAACATCTATAGTTGGGAATTTTCTTTCCCCTGATAAGGCATCTACTATTGTGATTCGTGCTCCTTGTAAATCTGTTTTATTGTAACCTGATATGCCTGTCCCACCAAAACTACCCCCGGGAGAAGATCCCCAGTTTGCCGAAGAAGCAGATACTGTATTATTGGATAATACAATGGGTATTAACAGTAAAGTTAGAATTAGTAAGTATACACTTATTTTCTTTTTATTGGTTTTCATTTAAAATCTCCTTTCTATTTGATTGTATTAAAAAAACAGAGCCTGTTAGATTAGGCTCTGTTAGGTTATTTTTTCTATTCCCAGTTTCCGTTATTAGGACCATCGAGGTCTAAGTGACCGTGGTCGATTTGGGGACCTTCTAGAGCAGGGTCTGCCCATAGCCACTCATTTAGTCCACTTACCCACTCCCATCTATTATCTTTAGATCTCTCGCGATCCTTCTTTCCTGGACTTGTTGGCGGTTTGCTTGAGTCTGGAGTAGTTACTGGTGGCTTGACTTCTGCCGGTGGGGTTACTGGTTTTTCTGGGATTACTGGGACAGTTCCATCGGTTGTAATGGATACTGTGTTGTTTCCGTATGAGATTTGGTAGCCTAGATTTTCCGAAATGAATCTAACTGGCAAGTAGGTTCTACTGTTGTATGAGATTATTCTAGTATTCTTATTAGATGTGTCGATTGGTAAAATTAAAGTTTTGTTTTTCACTGCTTGGTTGTAACCTAAAGGTAATTCAAGAAACGTTTTAGCGTTTTGTGCTTTTGCCACTTTAATGTTAGCTATATAGTCTACATTTATGTTTAAAAGATCACCTAGACTTCTTAAAGGTAGGAAAACCCTTTCATTGTCCATTATAATTGGGTCTGTTAGAGTTGCTGGTTTGTTATTTACCATGATTTTAATATTTGGAGCTGGCTTTGCGTTATTTGTTAGTACCGGATTGGTTGATTTGACTAATTGAAGTACCTGGGTTGATGCTAAGTCTGATGCTTGGACTTGAATTAGGTTAAAACCGAAGGCTCCTGCGGTTGCTGATAGTGCTAGAATGAACATTCCTAAACATTTCTTTGTAGATTTAAATTGCTGTTGGTTTATATTCCTCATTATTGACATATAAATCACTCCTTAGATATTATTGGTTTCTGTTTATTAGTATATACCATAAGTTGTTATTGAAAAAGGACTGACTAATTAGTCAGTCCCGTTGGTTTACAGTAGGAAATTAGAGATTACTCATCCCATCCTATTGTGAATGTTACCTTTGCTATATCTGTGTCTGCAATTACTGTCTTTTGAGTAGGGACTACTGCATCATAAGTTAGTGCTAATGATTCTGATCCATTGATTGATGGAAAGTTTAGAGTGTTGAACTGGAATATTCCTGATGAATCTGTCTCACATTCGTTTATTTTGATTCCTACCTTCTTTGTTCCTAACTTTTCTCTTAACATATCAGTGTTGAAGTCTACTATATCCCATGTTCCTGAGGTTGCTTTTGTTACTTCTACATTAGTTACTATAACTGGTGCTGAACTATTGTTAACGATGGTTACAACTGATGGAGTTGTGACTACTCCGTTCTCATCTACATGGATTTGCATAGTAGAAGGTACTGTTACGCTGAATATTGCTGCATCTGCATCTAGATTCATTGGTGTTTCTTGTGCTCCAGGTGCTGCGAACACGCTTGTCATTAAACTCATGCCTACGATTACGCTTATAATTGTTTTTTTCATCATTTTAAATCAAACTCCTTAGAATTTTTATCTTTTATTTTATATTTCGTTAGGTTATGTATCAGTAGGGTTAAAGGTTTAGTTAGTTTGATACTGTTAGCTTTATCTTTGCACCAGCTTTACCTAATTCCTTTTTATTATCCATATCTACATTAGTAAAGTATGCTGTACACTCATGATTTCCCTTTGGGAGGGTTTGAGTTAGCTTAGATTCCTTTATTCCTTTACCTACAGGGATTACTCTGGATTGTCAACACTTTGTTAGACAACTTTTTTAAGGTGAATGTTTCTATATTCACTAGGTGTTAAATAATTTAGAGATGAATGGATTCTTTGGTTATTGAACCAGTTGATATAATCGAAGAGTTCGAGGTTTAGCTCATCTAAATTATCAAAAACATATTGGTTAACAAATTCTGTTTTTATTATTTTAAAAGTCGCTTCAGCGACAGCATTGTCATA
>DUUM01000366.1 GCA_012841565.1 Candidatus Epulonipiscium sp.
ATCTGAAAAATGGTAATAAAAAGATTCACGAGTCATAGAGCAATGATTTGTAATATCTTTAATAACAATTTTATCTAGAGGCCTAGATTTTGCTAAATCTAAGAAAGATTTGGCAAGCAATTCTTTTGAACTCACTCTAGTAAACATATCTTCACCTCCAAAAATACTCTTCTAATGTCATAACCCTTTGTCACTATTATAACGAATGAATTGCTTCTAAACAAGTTTCAGGAGCAATTATTATTTTTCACATTATTATTATATTTGTCAATGCACTTTTTATAATATTCTAATTGAAGTCACTATTAATTTCCGCTATATACTCTTAATAAATTTACAAGATAATAAAACATCTGCTAGTAGAGAATATTCTCTACTAGCAGATGTTTTATTATCTTTATTACAAATTACTTTTAACTGATCTCTTATGATTGATAGAAATTAAATACAACGGACGGAATTAAATCCACGATGCACAGCCTTTAATATATTATCTGGCCTCTCTGCATCTCCAATAATGTCACAATCAACTTTTCCGTTTATTTGATCATATAATGAGGTGCGAGAACGATATCCTGCTGCTATTGCAACCGTATCTGCTTCAATCGTCTTTTCTACACCATCTATTTCATATACAACAGAATTATTCTTAAATTCAACTACCTTAGCATTTGTAATGCTCTTAACATTACAATCTTCTATTAGTTGACGAAGAGCTTGATCATTATTCTTACTATGAACTGTTGTCATTAGGATTTCTGGAAGCATTTCAATCATCGTCACTTCTTGCGCCTTCTCAGCACAATGACAAGCTGTTTCGCATCCAACTAGACCAGATCCAACCACAACAACTTTCTTACCATAGGATTTTTCATTGGTTAGTAAGTCATTGGCACCTACTACAAAATCTTCATCTATTCCCGTAATAGGTGGCATAAGTGGTTCTGCCCCTGTTCCAACAATCACTTTATCATAGTTTCCTGCTAAAACCATCTCAGCAGTGGCTTCTTTCATTAAGGACACCTTGACTGTACTACGGTTTAACTTGCCTACTAAATACGTTACGTAGTCTTTTACATCCTTTTTAAAACGTGGTCCACCTGCTGCTAATAATAGACCTCCAAGTTCATTACGTTTTTCCCAAAGTTCTACTTGCATGCCTCTTCCTGCTGCAGTAAGAGCCGCCATAATACCACCTGGTCCACCACCAACAACAAGGACACGTTTATTTGAATCACCAGGAACAACTGGGTAGTAGTCTTCTGCAAAAGCACGTGGATTTACTGCACATTGCATGATCATGCCGGAAAAACCTGCAAATAAACATTCGTTACATCCAATACATGGAACGATATCATAGGTTTCATTTCTTTCTACCTTTTTCACCCAGTATGGATCACTAATTGCCATATGGCCTAATCCGATAAAGTCTGCTTTTCCATCTGTTATAGCTGCTTCAGCATCAGCAGGATTTTGCATCTTCCCTTGAGACATAACTGGAACATTGACATGCTCTTTGATTTGAGCTGCAATATCTAGTTGAACACGTGCTGGCTGGTATACTGTATTAATTGCTTTATACCAAGCTTCATAACAGCCTACGTCAACATGAAGAGCATCAACGCCTGCTTCTTCAAGAATCTTAGCCATAGCAATTCCTTCTTCTATTTCTCTTCCGCCTGGAACGCCATGGTATGGTGTAAACTTATATAAAACTGGGAAATCTGGACCTACTGCCTCGCGTATTGCTTGAATACACTCTACAGAAAAACGCATTCTATTTTCTAAACTTCCACCATATTCATCTGTTCTCTTATTCCAAAGTTCTGATTTGAATTGATCCATTAAGTATCCGCCATATCCATGTAACTCAACAGCATCTACTCCTGCTCTTTTTGCAATTGCAGCCCCTTCTCCCATCTTTTTTACAATAAATTTAATATCTTCTACTGTAAAAGCTTTACATGTAACATCAGGGTACCAAAATGAGTCAACCTCGCTACAAGAATATGGTTTTACATCGCCAGTCGTAAATTGCATACGTCCCAGACCAGGTGTTAGCTGAATACACAGCTTTGCTCCTTGGTTATGTATTCTACGTGCTAAGAAGTTAAGCTGTTCAAAAGACTTTGGTGTTTCAAGAACATTACAGGCTTTGGCTTCATATTTCATCGTTACTTGGTTTGCACCTGTTATGATTAAACCAAATCCGCCCTTTGCACGCTCTTCATAATAACTGATTGAACGATCAGAAAATGAGCCATCTGGATCCGTTGATGTTCCCATAGGAGCCATATACATCTTATTACGTAATTTCATTTTTCCAATGTTACTTTGTTTTAAAATATTCATAATATCCCTCCATAAAATAATTTAGTATACGCGGTTACATTTATTGTTACTACAGTAACATTAACATGTTATAACCATAATAGTCAATACTTTTTTGATAAATGTTTAACATAATTTATTTTGAATAAAAAAGGTGAAGCCTATGGGTCATAAATTGACCGCAGACTTCACCTTTTCGAATTTTCATATTTAGTTTATTATTTATATACTTTCACTCTGTCTTCTATAGGATTGAATTCTTTCTCTCCTGGATGGAATGTTGGTTTTCCAAATGGCATCTGGGCTCTTAACTGCCAACTCTCTGGTATATTCCATTCCTTTTTTACTTCTGCTTCTATTAGCTCGTTATAATGTTGAAGCGATGCACCATAGCCCTCTAATTCTAGGGATACCCACACATTATATTGATGCATGCCACTTGATTCTATTGACCATACTGGAAAATTATCTTTATATAGTGGGAATGCTTGTTGCATAGATTCTACTATACTATTATCTTCAAAGAATAACACTGTACCATAGCCTGCATTAAATCCATTTATTTTTTCGTCTGTTGAAGCAAAATCTTCTGCAGGTACTATTTTTCGGAGTGCTTCTTTTGTTATATCCCAAAGTTTTGCGTGATGCTGATCTAACAATAGTATCGCTCTAGCTGTTTGGGAGTTAAATGCTGATGGTGTATATTTGACTGCATGTTCTATTATCTCTTGAATTCTCTCATCAGATGCTACTGTATCCTTGCTAATTCCATAATATGATCTTCTTCCCCCTACTGCTTCATAAAAGTTTTTTGTCATTTTAATTCCTCCTATTATATAATCTTCTTTATATTTTTGCTCTTTTTATTTAATTAGTATATCTTCTTTTACTATTTCTAATGCGTCTTTATTATTTAATACTTCGTTACTTTTAATTACTTAGTATATTTACATTATTACATGTAACTTTTTATATGTCAAGTATAATTTTAAACTACAATTAAATAAAAAATCCTCTATATAAAATAGAGGATTTTTTATTTAATCGTTATACCCACTTTTCAGCCCACTTTTGTATTTCATCCATAACGACACTCAGTTCCTCCCCTTTTTCTGTAAGCTCATATTCGATTCTTACTGGGGTTTCTGGATAAACTGTCCGTATTACTATTCCATGGCTTTCTAATTCCTTAAACCTCTCTGTAAGCATTCGTGCACTCATATTTGGTATAGCAGCTGATATATCAGAGAAACGTTTTTGCTTATTTAGTAACGTTCTTATGATTAATCCAGTCCATCTTTTTCCTAATAGTTCAAAGGCATCTTCAAATTTGGGACACAAATGAAACTTTTCCATACAAATCACCACCTAGATATATTATATCATAGTTAGTGTAAAAAAGTAAGCTCCTCATTTAAGTATACTAAACAACTCTTCCTACATGTCTTTGTTTTTATAGATTCTGCAGGAAATAAAACTTGAAATAAACAACAATGCAATAATTATAAAAGGTGATACTTTGAATATAGTCCTGAGTTGATTTTCATCTGGTAAATCAATTCCTATTTTGCTGAAAAATATACCGATCAGTACTGGTATTGATATGACGATAAATATTAGTAGCCTACTTTTTTCTACGCCATACCTATATATAAGAGGAAGTAGTACAGATAAAAGCAGGATAGAACTAGCAAAAACTAAGTAGGAGCTCAATAAGAATTCTATTGTATTCATATTACTTGTAGGGAGGATCACAAAATATGATATTGCTCCTGAAATGATCAATGCAATAATTGAAAGCATAATAGATAAAATATATTTACTTATTACGAGTTTTACTCTGGATATGGGCATAGTTAGGGCATAAACATCCCATTTAGCCAATTCATCATAAGATATGGATGATATAGATTGTATAGACATGATGAGTACAAACATACCCATCAAATAAGTTGGATCTTGTGATTGATATGCCATAAATGAAAAAAGTGCAAGTATTAATAAACTGGTCCTGAAACTGTTTTTTAAGTTTAGAATATCCTTAATCACTAGTCCTATCATCATTGTCCCCCCTAATATAAAATAACATTATATCTTCTAGATTTACAGAGTCCATTAAAAAGTCTTTATACCTGGATATAGCCATTTTTCTATCCTTAATTAATACTTCGCATCCAAATTTATTTTTTCTATAGTTAATGATATCTAATTTATCTATTTTATTAAAATCACTTTCACCGCATTTAATTATTCTATGACCACTTATTAATTCATCTTTGGCCTTACTAAATACAATTTCTCCATTATGAATAAAGGTAATATAGTCTGCAATTTTATCTAAGTCACTCGTAATATGAGTAGAAAATAAAATAGATTTCTCTTCATCTTGTATGAAATCTGAAAATATATCTAACATTTCATTCCTTACAACCGGATCTAAACCAGATGTAGGCTCATCTAAAATAAGTAATTGAGCATCATGTGAAAGTGCTACTGCAATAGATAATTTCATTTTCATGCCTTTGGAAAATTCTTTTATTGCTCTATCTTTAGGCAGTTTAAACCTATTTAGATATCCTAAAAACTTAGTTTTATCCCAGGTTTTATAGATATGTTTCATCATCATAGATATCTCTCTAGGTTTTAAATTATCATGAAAATAACTTTCATCTAAAACCACACCTAGTCTTTGCTTTATTTCTAATTCGTTTCCAATATGATCAAGACCAAACACCTCTATATTTCCTCCATTGCTTTTGATAAGATTTAATATTAACTTCAGTGTAGTCGTTTTACCTGCACCATTTTCTCCTATCAATCCCATTATAGAGCCCTTGGGTATATTGAAACTTATATTTTTCAAACAAAACTCTTTGTAATTTTTACCTAAGTTATTTATTTTTAAAATATCATCCATTCTATCCCTCCTCATATAAAGCACTTAAAATATCTACTAATTCCTCTAGAGTAATCCCACTACTCTTGGCCACATCTACGCTTTCAAGAAGATATTCTTCTGCTCTCCTAAGCTGCTCTTCCTTGATAAGCTCTAAGTTTTTTCTAGCTACAAAGCTTCCCCTTCCAGTAACAGTTTCGATAAACCCGTCCCGCTCTAGTTCCTCATAAGCCCTCTTTGTCGTTATAACACTTATTCTAAGTTCCTTAGCCAAAAGCCTCATAGAGGGAAGAGCATCACCTTCTTTTAAAGTTCCTATCATAATCATATCCTTGATCTGTGATTCAATTTGGTCATAAATAGGCTTCTTATTTGAGTTGCTAATAATAATCTCCATGTAACCATCCCTTAAATTGTACATTGTATATAGTAGGTATATATAATGTATCATCATAAAATATAAATGTCAATAATATATAAAATGAAAATGATAAAATCCCCTTAAACTTATCGTTTAAGAGGATTTTATCATTTTCATTTTAGTGCGCCATCAGGGGTTCGAACCCTGGACCCCCTGATTAAGAGTCAGGTGCTCTGCCAACTGAGCTAATGGCACATGAATTAAATTAACTTAGTTATTATACTCCTAATTTTATAGGTTGTCCATAGGTATTTTACGATTTTTAAAAATTCTTTATTAAATCTTAAAAAATAAGCCATAACAAAGAATATCCACCAGAAAACTGGTGTATTAAAGTAACTATTCATATTTAATCACATTCCCATTTGCCATCTTTAATAGAACATGAACCGCCTGTGTCATCCGTTTGAAGTGTTTGTAATTTATTTAATGGGATCCCTTCATCTTTTGAGATTTTGGCCAATAGTTTTTCAATCTCCTCTTGTGATTGAGCACCAGCAATAGCATATTTTTGATTAATAACTAGGGTTGGTGCACTATTAACACCATAGGCTTTTACAAGATTTAAGTCCGCGATTACGGCTTTTTCTGTTTCTTCATTTTCAAACTGGGCTTTCCAATCTGGAAAAGAGATACTCGTTTCCTTCACCGCTTCTTCTAATACAGCAATATCTTCAATATTCTTATTTTCAACAAACAACTTATTTTGTATTCTGTCAAATACATCCCAATACATATTATCCCCACCGACGAGCCCAGCTGCTTTTGCAGCTTTCAAGCCAGGTTTTGAAATAGGGAAATTGAAATCTGTTTGCTGCATTCCTTTAATATTGAAACGGTGTTCATCATCATTTTCATTTGCATGAGCCCAATGACCTAATACTTCTGCTTTAACAGCTTCTCGTGAGCCAAAGCTACGTACAAAGTCTTCAGCCTCCCAACCTAAGGCAAATGAGCGATGGTTGATCTCAATATTGCTGTAATTCTTTGCTATACGACGCATTCTTGCAGACATTGGGAAACAAAAACTACATATTACATCATGAAAAAATTCTATTTTAATCATTGGAATATCCTCCTTATTTTACAACCTATATCTTTACTATATAAATCCTCATGTTATTATTTTGATACGATTTGATTTTTTCCATCAGCAAAATGCTCTACCTTAATCCGGTAAAATATTTATGGGTCTCTGTTGCCCTAATTCTCCTGCCCACTCAAAAGCCTTTTTAGCTATAATAACGGCAATAACCTCATTTATAACAGCAGCTGCCGCAATGGTCCCTTGGAGTATTGTTGCAGAAGTGGGATCAAAAGCATTTAATGTTGTAGCCGCAATGCCTTTAAAAACCAATGAAACACCAGAGTGAGGTAATAGTGTAAATCCTAAATATTTCTTCAAAGTTTTTGGCAAACCTGTCACTTTTGCTCCTAAGAAAGCACCTGAATATTTACCTATTGCCCTTGATATAATGTATATGGCTGTAAATATTCCTGCACCTAAAATTAAGCGGTAATCCAAAGGCGCTCCAAGATTTAGGATAACAACAATCAAAGAAAGTTCAAGAATTGGACTGAAAGCATTCATTATCTGTGACAATCTTTCTTCAGATACTATATTAGCAAAAGTGGCAGAGTAAGCCATACCTATTAACAAGAAATTCAGAAATGGTTTTGCTAAAATCAGGTTATTAAATATAAATCCTACACCTGAAACTAGTAATATCAGTATAACCATAATCATTAACGTTGTATTTCTAGTCCTCTCTTTTTTTAAGATAATCCCTCCCACTAATCCGGTTGCTAGGCCAATAGCAATTGGTAATAATATCATGATAGCCAGTGTCACATACAGTGGTGTTGATTTTTCTGCATTAGCAGCCGTAATATAAGTAGTAATGCTGAAAAACACAATAATTGCAATAATATCATCAAGAGCTGCCATAGGAATTAAAGTCCTCGTTACGGGGCCATCGGTTTTAAATTCTTTAACGATAGATAAAGCTGGCGCTGGAGCTGTTGCAAGTGCAATTCCTCCAAAAATAAGTGCCACATAGAGTGGTATATTTATAAAATAAAAGATTGTTCCAAAAAACAATGTCACCACAAATAAAGTCGTAAGGGATTGAAAAAGGGTTGTTACTATAATTTGTTTACCTGTTTTTTTGAGTTCTTTTAATACAAGTTCAGTGCCAATCATCAAACCCATACCACACTCAAAAATACTTAAAAGAGTGGGATACCAACTAGCACTTAATAGTTTGTCGCTTATTATACCCACTGCATGAGGTCCTAGAATCATACCTGTTAAGAGCCATCCTAAAATAGCAGGAAGCCTTATCTTTGATACAAGTTTACCTACAAAAAACGCAATAGAAACTCCCATGAGAAGCCTTAGTATTAGTAAATTCATTATTCTCTTTCCTCCTTGGCCATTCCATAAAGCATAATTTTAAATAGCTTGCTTAATTTAAGCTCATGCTCATCAAATTTTGTTAATAGTTTACAGCTAAATCAAGAACCACCTTGAAGATATGCATTCTTAGTTGTTCAAAAAATCAAGCGCAAATTGTACATGTAGCGCAGCACCATATTTCATGTAATCTCCATCAATCTTAAATTTCTCATGGTGTGGGAAGTATATAGCTTCCTTTTCATCATTTCTATAACCAAGCATTGCATAAACTCCTATCTGCAAATCCTGTTCTATTTTAGATATTCAGAATTGTCAATGAAAAACTAAACTCTTTCTCTGCCAGTCTATATTTTTCTAATAACTGATGTTTAAATTCCGGCGTAAATGTTGGCCTTTGCTTTCTAGACTTGATCCTAAGATCACTGCTTAAGTTTATATTACACGACCTTAAAATATTTGTCCAGTTTTAGGATGCCTTGTACTACTGTGTAGATAATGCTATAATAGTTGAGAATGTTCAATTTATATATATAAACTAATAGCGAGGAAAATACTCTTGATAAAAGAAAACACACGAGATAGAATATTTAAAATAGCTTCCAAACTTTTTAAGGAAAAGGGATTCAATCATGTAACAGTGGAGAATATCTGTGCAGCTTGTAATATTTCAAAACGTACATTTTATTATCATCTTAAGTCTAAAAATGATATCTTATTTTATTACTATGATCACATAATTGAGAACATTAATCCTCTTTTAACTCAAATGCTAAATACAAATAGTAATTGGGAACAACTTATTCTAATTTTTGATAACCTCATAAATAATATGGAATACTTAGGTCCAGATATCAATAGCCAACTACTCTTAATAAATTTACAAGATAATAAAAATACCTTTGATTTAAGACAAGATTTAGCGGATATCGCAATACAAATTATTAAAAATGGTCAGAATAATAAACAAATCCGAAATTCAAATAATGCATCTGATCTCTACCGCTCTGCTGCCTATATGTTTACAGGTTATGAATATATGTGGTGTGTTAAGGACGGCAAATTCCCCTGGAAAGAACAGTTTTACAATTCTTTGGAGAATTTATTTGATATTGATCCTGTGTTACGTAAGTATAATAATGATTGACAAGAGATAGTCCTAGCTTTTCTAACGTGTTTATGGTAATCTGTGATTATTGAAACAGGCTTAATAGAAAGGGCCATATGAATAAAATTATAAATAGGAGGAACTAATATGACTAAAATAGCTATTATTATTGGCAGCACAAGACCAGGAAGAAATGGAGAAGCAGTTGGGAAATGGGTTTATGAACAATCTAAAAACCATCGTGATGCAGAATTTGAATTGGTTGATCTAGCAGAATATAATTTACCTTTATTAGATGAACCATATCCAGCAATGATGCAGCAATATAGTAAGGATCATACAAAAAAATGGGCTGAAAAGATAAAGTCATTTGATGGATATATAATAGTAACACCAGAGTACAACCACAGCACATCTGCAGCGCTTAAGAATGCAATAGATTACTTAAATGTAGAATGGGCTGATAAAGCAGCTGGGTTTGTCAGCTATGGCAGTGCAGGTGGTGCTCGCGCTGTTGAACATTTAAGACAAATCTTTGCAGAATTAAGAGTGGCAACCGTACGTGATCAGGTTATGTTTTCACTTTTCACTGATTTTGTAGATATGAGTGAGTTTAAGCCCGCTTCACTCCACAACAGTGAAGTTGACGTTTTATTTAATCAAGTAATATCTTGGAGTAATGCTTTAAAAACAATACGCAAGTAAAACTTAAGCCACTCTTTGTTAATAATTGAAAGAACATAAAACAACCCTTGACCTATCGTCATAGGGTTGTTTTGCATTTGAAAAAAATAGCTATTATTTTAAAGTCAACTTAATAATTTTATCATCCCCTACAGATGGATTTCCTCTGCCGTCCTGGTTACTTGTTGTCAGATATATTGCGCCATCCTTTGCCTCTATTACTCCACGTAAACGACCATACTCATTTAATAGCCCCATCTCTACTGCTTCTACTTTTGTCCCCTCTTTATTTAGAAACAGAAGAAGTAATTGCCGTCCACGTAGGTTGGCAACAAGCAATCTTCCTTGCCATGGTCCTTGATTGACAAACACTATCCCCGATGGTGCCCATGTCGTATCGCTACTATGTATTAGGGGCGCAGCGACATTGAATTGCCTGCATCTCCAGTGGTTACGTATAGTTTCCTATCTGGGCCAATCTTAATCCTTCCTCCATTATGAATCAATCCGCCAGGAATCTTGTCTATGATCAGCATGATATTATTTTAGCTAACATAAGATAAACCACCCTCAATTCCTCAAAACCTTCTCCATCGATTTGCCTTTTGCCAATTCGTCAACCAATTTGTCAAGCCAACGGATTTTCTGCATAAGTGGGTCTTCAACTTCCTCTACGCGAACACCGCATACTACTCCCGTGATTTTATGGACATTAAGGTTAATTTGCGGGGCTTCAGCAAAGAACGTCTGGAAATCAACCTCTTTCTCAATTTGCGCCTCCAAACCATGCCCGTCATAGCCAGTCAACCAACAAGTGACCGTATCGACTTCTTCTTTTGTGCGACCCTTTTTCTCCGCCTTTTGGACGTACATAGGATAAACGCTTGAAAAAGCCATCGTAAATATTTTTGGTTTCATAGTATTTTCTCTCCTCTTTCTTTTTTGACTTGTTCCTTCTCAATCAGAGTCAGAGCAACCTTCAGAGCGGCCATTCGCCGTTCAAGAAGAGTCTGCTGTGACTTGCCTAGTTTCGTGAGGTCCATCTTCTCGCACTTATGGAGCGTCGACAACAAGGCACGATGCGCTTCGCTTAACTCTTTATTTGTATATTCCGCCACTCTAATCCCTCCACTTGTTTTACCCTCCACCTAATCTTTTTCACCTCTTTTTAAGTATTCCTAACTTTCTTAAGCAAATATCTTTTTTTGTATTTTATAATCGTACCCATAACTAAGGGCCACTTCATAAATAGTCCTCATAATTACTGCTATAAAAAGAGGGATATCTGGTAAACCAATGCCAAGCAACCCCAGCCCCCCTCCTTCTAAAACAGTAATGGAAGTATTTACCATTTTAGTTTGATTTGCTTTTTTATCTAGTTTTTAATATGCTTTTTTGTTAACGCTCTATCAATTGCATAATTATTTATATCATACTCTAGCATTCTTTGATCCTTTTTATAGGTTTTTTCTATATACCCATCTCCTTTTTCAAATACTAATTGCTACCTATTTTATGTTTTAATTTAGCAAATTTTTATGCAATCCCTCATCTATTTCTTATCCTATATAGTTAATTTTTTTATACTTTCTCTTGCAACTTGAAGAAAATCTAGTTTTGGAAGTTCAATACCTATGGTTTCTTTAATGACATCTTCAATTGTTTCTACTAATATAAATTCTAATTCCTTTTGTACATCTTCTGGGATATCTGTTATATCCTTTTCATTATCCTTTGGTAAAATGATTCTCTTTATTCCTGCACGGTGAGCAGCAAGTACCTTTTCTTTAATGCCACCTACAGGTAGTACAGCACCTCTTAATGAAATTTCGCCTGTCATTGCTAGTTTAGAATCTACTGAATGTCCAGTTATTAGGGAAGCAATTGCTGTAAATAATCCTACCCCTGCAGATGGGCCATCTTTTGGGATAGATCCTGCTGGCACATGAATGTGCAAATCATATTTATCAAATTTAAGACCTCTTTGATTAAACGTAAATCTTGACCTAATCAAACTTTGTGAAATCTTAGCTGACTCCTTCATTACATCTCCAAGCTGACCTGTTAGTATTAATTTACCGTTACCTGGCATCATTGCACCCTCAATGAATAATATATCTCCTCCTACCGGTGTCCAAGCTAAACCTGTTACAACCCCTGGTGGATTACTTTTATTTACCCGATCGTAATTAACAACTTCATGACCTAATATATCAAATAACATATTTCCTTTTACAATATAAGGTAAGGGAATATCTCCTTCAACTACCTTTTCTGAGGCTACTCTTGCCACTGCTGATAACTTACGTTTTAATTCTCTTACACCCGCTTCTCTTGTGTACTTCTCTATTATTAATTTTATAGCTTCATCTTCGATTTGCAGTTGATCTTTGTTTAATCCATTTTCCTCTAATACAGAAGATACTAAGTGATTTTTACCAATATGGAACTTCTCATAGCTTGTATAACTACTGATGTCTATAATCTCCATACGATCTCTAAGTGGCGCCGGAATATCCTTTAAGCTATTTGCTGTTGCAATGAAAAACACATTTGACAAATCATAGGGTACTTCTAAATAGTGATCTGAGAAGCTATCATTTTGTTCTGGATCTAAAACTTCTAATAAGGCACTGGTTGGATCGCCACTTACAGATGTCATCAACTTGTCTACTTCATCTAATACAAATACTGGATTATTTTCACCCGCTTTTTTTATTCCTTGAATTACTCTCCCTGGCAACGCTCCTATATAGGTCCTTCTATGGCCTCTAATTTCAGCTTCATCTCGAACCCCGCCAAGACTTATTCGAACATACTTACGTCCCAAAGCTTCCGCTATACTTTTTCCTAAACTAGTCTTACCCGTTCCTGGTGGTCCTACTAATAGCAAAATTGAACCTTGCTTGTTTTGTTTCAATTTCATTACTGTTAAATGTTGAATCACCCGATCCTTTACTTTTTTAAGTCCATAGTGCCGCTCATCTAATATCTTTCTTGCAGATTTAATATCTATGTCCCTAATTTGACTTTTACCCCAAGGTAAAGATGTCAATAAATCCAAGTAGTTTTGGATTACATTTGCTTCTGAACTATTAGGGCTTTGCCGTTTTAGTTTAGCTAATTCATTCAATGCCACTTCTTTTACATCTTCAGGCATATTTGAAGCTTCTATTAATTCCTGATAGTCTTTTTTCTTATTCCCCTTGCTTCCCTCAGCATCTCCTAATTCTTCCTGAATAGCTTCTAGTTGCTTTCTTAAAATCGTTTCCTTATAATTTTTATTAATATCTTCGTTTAACCTAGATGATAGTTCTATTTGAAATTCTATTGATGTCTTATGCTCAATTAAAAAATCTAACATCTTCAAACTTCTTTCTTTTAATGAACGCATTTCTAAGAATGCTTGCTTCTCCCCAGGAGATAGATTTATATAAGGAACTAAATATGCTATAATGCTTGGAATATTATCTATTCCCATTATATATTCCACATAGGTTTCAGAACCCCTAAAATTCTTGCTAATTTCAGCAGTTGAATTCTTAATATATTCTAATATTTGATTTTGTTCTTTTTCATTTAAGTCTATCGTATCAGGAATGAAATCATAATTTACCCTTAGATTATTTTCAGATGATTTAAATTCCTTTACTGCTACTCTTTCTAGCACATCTATATTATATTCATAGCCTTCACTTATTCTTGTTCTATCTACTATTTTGATTAGCGTACCAATACTATAAAAGTCATCTTCTTCATATGCCCCATTACTTTTAGTATCTTTTACTGTTAAAGCAATGGCATAAAACCCCTCTTCTTTTATTCTTTCATAAAGTCCATCCCTAGGCTCCATGCTTAATTTCACCTTAAGATCCCCACCATGAAATAAAACTAAATTTGGTATAGCAACCACAGATAACTCTTTATTTATATTTAATTTTTCCATCATTTTTCCCTCCATATTATACTGATAATTTAATTAGTTTTCGTTAACCTAACTATTAGTTTAAATTTTCTACCCTTTGATTTTGATTAAAATATTTATTAAAACATTGGTTTCATCTTCATCTAGTCGTTCTAATATTCTTTCCACTAATCTTTTAACCTCCAAATCTTCAAACCCTGCTATATGTTTTCCTCTTTCAGTAAGATATATATATTGAACTCTACCATCTTCCTGGCATTGACTTTTATAAACACAACCTAATTTTATAAATTTCTTGATCATCTGAGTAATAGACGGTTTAGATAAATCTAATATTTCCGCTAACCCAGTAATTGTAATGTATTCGTATTTCCCAATCTTTTTTATATACTCAATTTGACGAAGTGTTAATTCCGACATATTAAGTTCATTCGTTAGTTTACATGAGCACTCTCCCTTTAATTCCCTAAGCCCTTTGTAAGTTTCATATAATTTCTTATTATAATCCAAATTATCACCCCATTCGTTAATTAGTTAAGCTTTACCTAACAATATCTTAAACCCTATTAGATAATTTGTCAATATTAATTTTCCTATTTATAATCAAAAACAGAGTAGAAGAAAACCTTCCACTCTGTTAGATCCAATTTTAGAGGAACCCCTTACTTTTCATCAATTTATTCAACCTTAGGGACTTCCTGGATATGCTCCGCCTTAATCATGATGATTTTATCACCTTTTAAGAGTAATATATCGCCAACTGGTACCACAATGTCACTAGCTTTGCGTTGCACCATGACGATCAGGCGATCCGTCGGCAATTCTAAGTCTTTGATATATTGATTTTCCCATTGGTGACCCCTCGGAATAGTGAATTCAATAAGGTCTTGCCCACTCTCATCAAAGTGTATCTCACCACCTAAGACAATGAGGTCATTTTCTTCTATGGTTATTTCTCCTCTTGGAACAATTGTTTGTCCATTACGCTCAATCTTCGCAACAATAAAATTAAATGTAAGGTTTAAATCCCTTATCTGACTACCTACTAAGCTACTATTTTTATGAATTCTTGTTTCTAAGAAACCAATTTCCGCTTTATTTTGGTAGTAGTTGAAGGTCTGTAAGACTGTATCATTAGGATCTAGCATATCCCATCGTCTTGCCCCATGTGGCATTATGGAACCTTGGACCAGTGCAGAAAGCACACAGATACCGAATACTATATGGTAAATATCAACTGAGAGAATCGCATCACTATTCACAGCCATAATCGCGAAGGCTATTGCTGCAGCACCACGAATACCAGCCAGTGAAATTATTTTTAATTGATTACCCTTGAGGCGAAATGGCAACATGAGTCCATAAACAGTTACTGGGCGTGCAATAATAGTCATAAACAACATAATAGCCAATGCTAGTGGGAATGTCTCAAGGAAGTTTGTGAAGTTGGACAATAGACCCAAGATGAAAAACAACCCAATCTGCATGATTTCAGTAAGGCCGTCGAAGAAAAATACAATGTCACGCTTACCTCGAAATTCCATATTACCAAGATAAATACCCAGAATATATAGAGCCAAGTAGCCATTACCACCCAAAATATTTGTGCCAGCATAAGTAATAAGTATAACAGAAGCCATAAAGACTGGATAAAGTCCATCTGCATTGAATCTATAATTTTTCAGCAATTTTCCAATAAGAAATGCACAGATAAAGCCCATAGCAATACCAATGCCTATCTGAGATAAAATCAGAATTGGCATAGACACTGTCGTGCCTGAAATGATAGATAAAAACACCATAGTCATTGTATAAGCAGCCGGGTCATTTGAACCACTTTCAAGTTCAAGTAATGATGCTGTACTATATTTCAAGTTCAAGTTTTTCGAACGTAAAATATTCGATACACTAGCAAAGTCAGTAGAACCAACAACAGAGCCAATAAGCATCCCTTCCAATAGTTCAAAACCTAGAACATAGTGACAAAATAAACCTGTGATTAATGCTGTTGCAACAACACCCAAAGAACTAAGTATAATGGCTACTTTTGCCACAGGCTTGGCCATATTCCAATTAGTGCCAAATCCACCATAGAACATGATAATCATCAGTGAGATTGTTGCAAAGTTATCCGCAAATTCAAAATCCTCAAATTCGAATCCTAGTACACCAAATACCATACCGAGCACAATAAATAATAAGAGTGCAGGGACCCCATGCTTGTTTGAAAAACGGATGGCAAAAAGTGCAAGTATTAAAATAATACCAATCATTAAATAACTCATAAATACTCCTTCTAAATAGGATATAATGAAAGAAAATATCCAAATAAATTGTCAATTATAATTTTACTGTTAAAATTTTGTAGTGTTGTGCTCCAGTTATAATTCTATCATAAATTCTCTAAAGGTCAATCGTGAGTTGCTCCTAGGAAGCCACGTTCAATACGACCAACTCGAATTGGAGACAAAACATTGCACATTGCTTCTCAAGTCTTTTTCAAGAAAACCCGAAATACCTTATTAATTTATATAAAAAACAGAGTATGTCTTTTTAACATACTCTGTTCTTTATTTAGCTTCTAATATCTTTACTTAATGACATTGGGCATCAGCCTAAGCCTTGCTACTGATTATACTTGTGGTATCCGTCCTATGCTCGTATTATCCACAGTCCTATCCCTAAGCGCTTCAACTGGATTTTGTTTGGACTCACCACGGTAGTCAGTACGGAATAATTTTTGATGCTTCTCAATAACCCCATGACTAGGGACTGCACTAACATTATGATTCAGACGATCTTGATAGAAGAAATACTCATGATTCTTAGGTAAGTCTTGAATATTTGCATAACCTTCTTTATTAGCCGTTAACAGAACTTGTTCCCCTAAAACTCCGCGCACATAATCCTTTGTATCATGAAACTGTAACAGTTTAGGGAATTGACCTCCAGGTATCACCTGCTCCCACTGTTTGTTTTCATATTTAGATAATAGTTGGGCTGCCTTGTGTAAGTGGGCAATCTCCTGTTCTAAATGCATCTCCCATATAGCTTTAATATTAGGATCTACCTCATCCTCGTAGAAAGAATAGTAAAGATAGCATTCCATATACTCATGCAGAAGCATTTTCTCTAACCAGGTACAATTAGGGTCAATTAAGGAACCATAATGACTCACATGCTGTTCTTCTATCATGGCAATCTCCTGGTAAAGTTCACGCCCTATGTCGTTATAGTAGAGGCTCCCAACATTCATATAGTAATTCATGGTCTGTTGTTCTGCCATAGTAATAATAAGAGAGTTAAGCTTAGTTTGTATATCAGCAGTTGAAAAATCTACTGGATTCTTAACGGCATCAAAGGGATATCGGTGCTC
>DUUM01000367.1 GCA_012841565.1 Candidatus Epulonipiscium sp.
GCGGTGGAAAAACAACCCTTACAATGGGAATTATGAAAGCTCTTTGTAACAGGCAGTATAAGGTCCAGGGGTATAAAGTAGGGCCAGATTATATTGATCCAGGCTTTCATAGCTTTATTTGCGGCGTAGATTCCCGGAATTTAGATACCCACCTAATGGGGGAAGAAGGCGTAAAAGCTAGCTTTTCAAGGGGCAAGGGTGATATTGCAATTGTTGAAGGAGTCATGGGTTTTTATGATGGAATGGGACTTGGAACCCAGTGCTCTACGGCCCATCTTGCAAGGATTATTGATTTGCCTGTTGTCCTTGTACTATCCCCTAAGGCCCAAATGGCAACCTTATTTGCACAGATTAATGGGATTTTAGCCTATGAAAAAAATAATATTGTAGGGGTAATCCTAAATAATATATCTGAAAGTTATTATGAAAAATTAAAGATAGGGATTGAAGAAAAGTGTAGGATAAAAGTATTTGGTTATTTACCCAAAGATCCTAAGGTTGAAATCGGGAGTAGAAGTTTGGGACTCATTCAAACATCAGAAATCAAAGATTTAGAGGAAAAGATAGAGTATTTAGCTGGCCAAATTGAAAAATATGTGGATATGGAAAAGCTAATATCTTGTATGGGGCAAGGGCTAGATTTTCAAGATCCTTTTCAGCTAGAAAGAAAAGGGAGGAAGATTGCTGTAGCAAGGGACCAGGCCTTTAACTTTTATTATAAGGAAAATCTAGAACTATTAGAGCAAATAGGTGAGGTGACTTATTTTAGTCCCCTGAAAGATGAAAAATTACCGGAAAACCTAGACTTTCTTTACATAGGTGGAGGTTACCCTGAAACATTTGCCCAGGAACTTAGTAGCAATCATTCCTTATTAAAGGATATAAAAGAAAAGTTAAATCAAGGTTTAAGGTGTTACGCAGAATCTGGCGGCTTCTTGTACTTGACCAGTGGCACCAAGGAATACCCCATGGTAGGATTTTTTGAAGGAGAGTTTCAGGTAACCAAGAGGCTACAGAACTTTGGATATGCCAAGTTAACCGTATCTAAGGAAAACCCTCTGCTTCCTAGGGGACTAAAAATGAATTGTCAACAGTTTCATCGTTCATCAGTCACCTTAAAAGAGCCAAGGATTTATTGCATAGAAAAAGATCAATATGCTGGCAGTGAAAAGTCCTGGACTTGTGGTTATCAAAAGAAAAACACCATTGGGACCTATGCCTATACGCATTTTTTTGGAAATATAGAGATGTTTAGAAAGTTACTAACATTAGACGAAAGGGGTTGATTGGTATGACTTATATAAAAGTGCCCATGGCAATTGAAAATAAAAGTTTTGAGATGATTGAGGAAGAAATGGGAGCCCATGATTTTACACCGGAGGAACTACAGGTGGTTAAAAGGGTAATCCATACAACAGCTGATTTTGATTATGGGAATATTATATATATATCCCCAGAGGCCATTAAACAGGGAGTAGACGCTCTAGCAAAAGGTGCCAAAATCTATACAGACACCAACATGGCCCTTGCAGGGATTAACAAAAAGGCTCTTGCTAATTTAGGCTGTGAGGCTATTTGTTATGTGAATGATGAAGACGTAAGAAAAGAAGCAAAAAAAAGAAACATTACCCGCTCCATTGTAGGAGTAGAAAAAGCAGTTAGAGAAGGCTTTAACTTTTTTGTATTTGGAAACGCACCTACAGCCCTGTTTACTTTAAAAGAACTGACTCAGGCAGGCAAGGCTCATCCGGATTTTATTGTAGGGGCGCCAGTTGGATTTGTAGGAGCCAAAGAATCTAAAGAAGAAATTAAAGAATTATCGGTTCCTATGATTACCATTAGAGGACGAAAAGGCGGAAGTAACGTATCGGCAGCTATTGTAAATGCCCTGCTTTATATGGTAACCAATAGGGAATAGAGTAAAATTGCAAGTCATCAAATAAAACATGATTGAAAGCAGAACTTATGAGAATAAAAATATATGAATAAAAAGGAGGCGCAAGAGGTGTATATTGAAACAAATGGGAAAAGATTAAGATGTGGCTATACAACAGGATCTTGCGCTGCTGCTGCTGCAAAGGCAGCTACACTTTGTTTATATAGGGGGCAAAGATTAGAACGAATTCATATTGATACCCCGGTCGGAATTGATCTTGAAATTCCAATTCATGAAATAAAAGAGGCTGGAGACTATGTAGAATGCGCTGTGATCAAGGACGGCGGGGATGACCCGGATGCTACCCACGGAATGGAAATTTGGGCAAGGGCAAGGAAAATTAAAACAGGCTACAAGCTCAAGGGTGGTAAAGGGGTAGGGGTTGTAATGGGTCATGGGCTTTATGTTCCAAAAGGAGACCCAGCCATTAATCCAGTCCCCCGTGAAATGATTGAAAAAGAAGTCATGGAAGTGCTCCCAGAAGGGGTGGGGGTTGAAATTACTATATTCGCCCCCCAAGGAGAAAAGGTAGCCCTTAAAACCTTTAATCCTCGGTTAAATATTATAGGTGGTATTTCTATTCTTGGAACCTCAGGGATTGTAAGGCCTATGTCGGAAGAAGCCTTAAAAGAAACTATTGCACTGGAAATACAACAAAAGATTGCCAGTGGCCATAAAGAACTTGTATTTGTATTTGGCAATATGGGAGAAAAGTTTTGTGAGATTCAAGGTATTCCTACAAATGCTGCCGTTATTATTTCAAATTATGTAGGCTATGCCTTAGAATCTGTGATGGATAAAGGGATTCAAAAGATTACCATTGTAGGCCACATTGGAAAACTCTGTAAAGTAGCAGCTGCTTGTATGAATACCCATAGTAAAGTATGTGGTGTACGGCAAGAAATCATTGCCCTTGAGTTAGCATTAATGGGAGCACCTGTTGATTTGGTAAAGAAAATCTGCGAGCAGCAAACAACAGAAGCTTCTATTAAAATCATAGGCGACCACTATCCAGCTGTTTATAAAAACATTGTTTATAAAATAAAGAAAGCTATGGAAACC
>DUUM01000368.1 GCA_012841565.1 Candidatus Epulonipiscium sp.
AAAAAAGGCAGCTATTTAAGCTGCCCCTTTTGCCTTTTTATCACTTTCTTCTACTCCTCAAGCTCTGTGTCAGTTTCTAAAGCTGCTACTTCGTACCTCTCAAGAATGATTCTTTGAATCGTTTCTCTCGTGTCCGAATTGATTGGATGAGCAATATCTCTATACTCACCGTCACCAGCCTTTCTACTTGGCATAGCAATGAAAAGTCCTTTGTCGCCTTCAATTACTTTGATATCATGTACAACGAAATCATTATCGATTGTAATTGATACAACAGCCTTCATCTTTCCTTCTTTGCTAACCTTTCGTACTCGCACATCTGTGATCTGCATGGTATGGTCCCCCTTTTGTCATGATTTATCGTTAGTTAATAGAAAAAGTTATGTATAACTTAAGTTAATTTTACTTCTTCTTGCTACTAATAAAACTTCCATTACCATTATGCTATGTCTTTTGAGTCTTTTGTTACACTATGAAAAGATTATATCATATGTTTTGTAAAATGTGAATGATTTTTATAAATAAACTGTAAAATTTTCCAATAACTCTGATGAAAACGTTGAGATTTCTTTTCTTTTACATAAATGTTTGGTGTTTTTGCCCTAACAACTTTAATTTTGTAACCGGATTTCCTTACTTGAATATAATTACTATAGATTGCCACTATATAAAAAACATAAAAAATCTTAAAAATGTTTGATTAATCTAGCTAAACTCAATTTTTTATTGTATTTTAATCGGAATAGGTTATAATAACAGATAGTAAATTAGCAACCATATAGAATAGGAAGTGTACTATGTATAAAATAGATTTTAATAAGCCTTGCCGTATTCACTTCATAGGTATTGGTGGTATCAGTATGAGTGGTTTTGCAGAGTATCTACATAACAAAGGATTTACAGTCAGTGGATCTGACAGCCAGAAGAGCAAAATCACAGAGCATCTAGTTGACTTGGGTATTGACGTACATTATGGGCAGAGAAAAGCTAACATAACTTCAGACATAGAGCTTGTAGTTTATACTGCCGCCATTTCTAAAGATAATGAAGAATATTTAGAAGTTTTAGATCGTAATATACCTATACTTAATCGATCAGAGCTTATCGGTCAATTAATGATTAACTTTGATAACTCTATAGCCGTAGCAGGAACCCACGGCAAAACAACTACTACTTCCATGCTTTCTCAGCTTTTCATTAATGCTGATTTAGATCCTACCATATCTGTTGGTGGTATATTAGAAGCTATCGGAGGTAATATTCGTGTTGGTAATTCCCAGCATTTCATAGTAGAGGCCTGTGAGTATACCAATAGCTATTTAGATTTTAAACCTAAGATAAGTGTTATCCTTAACATTGATGCGGATCACTTGGATTTCTTCAAAGACATAGATGATATTAGAAACTCTTTTCATTCATTTGCAAAGCTTCTTTCTGAGGATGGACAGCTTTTTATTAATGGGGAGATTGACAACTATGAAGAAATAACTAATGATCTTGATTGTCAGGTAATAACCTATGGCATTAGCGATTCTAAATATAGAAAGACAGATAAGCTATATGATTATTCCGCTAATAACATCGATTTTGATAATATGAGGGATGGAAGCTTTGATCTTTATGCCAAAGATAAACTACTAGGTAGGATTAAGCTTGATATACTTGGTCTCCACAATATATCTAACTCCCTTCCTGCTATTGCAATTGCCTTGGAGGCTGGTATACCTATTGATATAATTAGTGACTCCCTTTCTACATTTAAGAATTCCAAGCGAAGATTTGAATATAAGGGAACTATTGGTGGAGTTAGTGTAGTTGATGACTATGCGCACCATCCAACTGCAATTTCTGCTACTCTTTCTGCAGCAAGAGCTTATCCACATAACACCCTGTGGTGTGTATTCCAACCACATACCTATAGCAGAACAAAGCAGCATCTCAATGAATTCGCAGAAGCTTTAGCTCTTGCTGATAAAGTTGTACTTTCAGAAATATATGCTGCAAGAGAGAAAAATCCCGGGGACATTTCCTCCATGGATTTAGCCAGAGAAATCGAACTTTTAGGTAAGGAAGTTTACTATTTTCCTGGATTTGATGAGATAGAAAATTTTCTTTTACTAAATTGTATTAACGGTGACTTGTTGATAACAATGGGCGCCGGAGACATTGTTTGTGTGGGAGAATCTCTTCTAGGACAGTAGTTATCCACATTATCCACAGTATTATCAACATTTTGTGTGAAAAAATACTGTGGATAATTTTTTTATCCTTTTCTTTTCTACAAATATAGTCTATAAGGTCAAATCTCATTGGTTTAATTGACTTTCCTTAAAATATTACATTTTTTTACATCGTTTTTACTTCTACTTATCCACATTATCAACATTCTCCACAATAGCCAAAAAGCTCTCATCTCCCTTGTTTGGGCTATTTCCTCTTAATATTTTTTGTGTTATACTAGGTACTGTAATAGACATCATGAAAGGGAGGGTATATAGAAAAATGACCAAAATTTCTATTAACGCAGAAGGTGGCTCGAAGTTTACACTTATTTCTAACGCCTTTATTGACAAATACATGCCATCTGCCAACGGAGCATATGTTAAGGTTTATTTGCATTTGCTTCGCTGTTTTTCTGGAAACTACCCAGAGATAAGTATTTCCTCCATAGCTGACAGGTTGGACCATACAGAGAAAGATATAATTC
>DUUM01000034.1 GCA_012841565.1 Candidatus Epulonipiscium sp.
GTATCGTTTCACTGCACTTTTATTTGGTTTATTCAAATATAGTTTGTATATTTGTGCTTTCTAATAAATTTAAACAAACAAAGTATGAGTAAGACAAAGGACTGGACAGGAAATACAAATAGTATATTTAAAACATTGGGTGCAAGTAACCATACTGATAAAGAGAGGCAGAAAGAAGATTACTATGCAACAGAGCCAAAAGCAACAACACTTCTCTTGGAATTGGAGGAGTTTAACAACTGCATTTTAGAGCCTGCATGTGGTGAGGGGCATATGAGTGATGTTCTAATCAGCGGGGGTTATAATGTTACCTCTTATGACTTAATAGACAGAGGTTATGGGGATGGCGTTGTGGATTTCTTGAGTGATGACATTCAATCATGGCATGGAGATATAGTTACTAACCCACCATATAAGTTTGCGAAACAGTTTGTAGAGAAGTCATTGGATATTATACCAGAGGGCAATAAGGTAGCAATGTTCTTAAAGCTACAATTCATGGAGAGTAAGGGAAGAAAGGACTTATTCATAAGTAATCCCCCTAGAACAATTCACGTATCAAGTTCTCGATTATTATGTGCCAAGAATGCTGATTTTGATAGAATGATTTCAGGTGGGGGAAGTGCCGTAGCCTATGCTTGGTATATATGGGAAAAAGGATATAAAGGGGATACGGTAATTAAGTGGTTTAACTAACACGGAATAATTTAATTCAAACAAAGTATGAATTTATGAAAGAAAGTATGATACCAACAACCACCTTATTGCATGGTGATTGTTTAGAATTAATGAAGGGCATTCCTGCAATTAATTAAGTTATCTAAAATGGCAAAAATAAAAGAAATAATTGGGTGTAAATTTGGGAAATTAACCGTGTTAAACATCTCTAAAACAAGAGGCAATAGCGGTCAGATAAAGTATGATTGTATATGTGATTGTGGTAATACTCATACTGTAAGCGGAGAAAGTATAAGAAGTGGGAAATCGAAAAGTTGTGGATGTTTAAGAAAAGCATATGTTCCAAAAACATTTAATAAAAATAGAAAACAACAAATTCTAATTCAACTTTATAAAAGCACCATTGAGAAGAGAAGTAAGAAGAAGGGGTGGATAGATTGTATAGGTCTTGAATTATTTACTAAGTTATCTCTAGCTAATTGTCACTATTGCAATACTGAACCTACATCAAAAATATGTGATAGAAGAAAGGATAAAGATAAAACTCTTATTAGCAATGACTTTGTTTTGGTGAACGGAATAGACAGAGTTGACAGCTCAAAGGGATATGTTGAAGATAATGTAGTTCCTTGTTGCAAATATTGTAATACAGCTAAAAACACAATGAGCGATAGTGAATTTAGAGAATGGATTAAAAAGATATATGCTCATTATATTAAATAACGGAACAACAGGCGTTGCATGTGTAAATCTCAACCGCAACTTCATCGGCATGGAATTAGACGAGGGTTACTTCAACATTGCCACCAACAGAATACAGGAAGCTAAAAATAATAAAAAAATATTTTAACCATGGACTTTAATAATTCGATAGAACTTTTACTGCATGAAGCTAAAAGCACACCAGTACTTGCCCATGAGAATGGCAACTTTTACTATCACAACGGTGCTTTAGAAATGGAGTATTTAAACGCCATAGATGTTCTTAAAACAGCAGCAAAGATAACATCAAACGAAGAGATTTGTGATAGTTTTCAGGAATGGTGGAGGAGCAATAAACATATATCAGAATGACCTACCACTACACAGCCATTTTTCACCACTCAAAAAAAGCCTCATTTGGCGGTGAGGCAGAAATAGAGCCATTAAAGGAAGATGGCACAGAAAAAATCATAGATGAAATAATGACAGAAGTAAAAAAAGCCTTATTGTTGAAATACAAGCCATTCTTCCATGTTTGGCAGGATATAACGGGGATAAAGGTTATAGATAATAACAATAAAATAATATTCAAATGGGAGAAAAAGTAAAAAGATTATTAATTATACAATGTCCAGACCCTTTAATGTGGTATGCTGACAAAATAGGACAAACAGTACCATA
>DUUM01000369.1 GCA_012841565.1 Candidatus Epulonipiscium sp.
AGTTTAAATCGTCATTTATTCCATTGATAAAAAGGGTCTCAGGCTTTGAGTTTTATAGAAAAACTTCAAAGTGGCCCGAAACCCCTGATTTATAGGATAACTCTCCCTAAAAACAGATTCCTAAATAATATGACCCTTTCTCAATACATATAAGTGTAGCGTCTTGTCTTTTTTGCTTTTCTTCCGTTGAAAAGTCTATCTTTTTTAAGGCTGCCAACATACCTTGTCCGGTAAATTTTATATAAGCTTCTTTTAAGACCCATATCCTATTTAACTGCCTTTTTTTCTCTACTTGACTATTAGCAACTAGTGTTTCTAATTCTTCTGGGGAACATATTAGATTTGCAATATCTAGGTCAAAGGGAAAGGGATCTTGTATGTCGATCCCCACCTCCTGATCCCCCACAATACAAGCGACAAAGTTTGTACAGTGACTGATGTTAAAGAAAATATCTTTATAATCGTTCAAGTAAGGCTTTCCATTATAACCTACTTGGAAATCTAGAACCCCTTCTACTCCGTAGTGCTTTTTTAGAACACTGGAAAGTAACAAATAGGCTGTTAATGATCTAATCTTGTCATCTATAAAATAAAAAGCTTTGATCTTTTCTTGCCTTTGCTGGGAAACTGCAGGTGTATATTTGTTTAAGAAAGCTTGTTTGCTACTTTGATTGCTTTCACTCATAAATTCTTTGATGTCTACAATATAAACCTTCGTCATAAGAGTCCCCTTTCCCTATTCTAGATCAAAGTACCCTAAACCATTAAGGGCATTCATAAACCTCTCTATATAACTTTTTGATGTAACCGGCCATTGGTATCCCAGTCTATATAGAACCTGAACTGTATATTCACTATCTGTGGCAATGGGAACTATTTCACGGCCATGGCCCATATTTGCATATGCAATCATACTGGAGAGAATCTTCGCTTTTTCTGGATCTTGTTTGGCTTTTTCAAAGGCCTTCTCATACTCATCTATTTCGGAGAATTCAATCTCAAAGCCCATTTTATTCATCTGCTGAATCAAATCTCCCATGGTAATAATGTGGTTGTTATAATTATGGAATACGCAGCAATGATCTGGAGTTTGGGCAAGTAATAAAATACTTTCTGCTGTGGTATCAATTGGTGAAAATTCAACCTTCTGGTTAATAAATGCATAAGGGAATTTCCCAATCATTAGATAGGATTTCAGACTTCCCATAAAGCTGTTGGTACTAAAGTTAATTTGGAACTCGCCATCAGAATCTCGGGCCGACAAGTTCCCCACCCGGAGTATCTTGGCTTTTAAACCCAGCTCAATATTTTCTAAAACATGTCTTTCTGCACTAAATTTACTGCTGCTATATTTATTATCTAAATCTTGCCCTAAATAGAGCATTTGTTCCGTCATAACAGTATCCTTAGGTGGTCTATTCTCAATACTATAACCCGAGACACTTGCCGTGGACACATGAACTAGTCTAGCCTTTTTCTTAAGGCAATAATCAATTAAATTGATTACACCGCCCACATTAACATCCTCAATATCAGTTCCCTGGGAGAAATGTTTTACATTTGCCGCGCAGTTAATAACTGTATCGATAGGAAGTCCTTCAATCTCTTTAAATGATGTTGGATTGGTAATATCCCCTTCAACAACAGTAACTCGCTCATCAAATGCTTTTTCATAACTTCCTTCAAAATAATAATATATAATAGATTTTAGACGTTTTGTAACATCTGTCAATCCGCTGCTTCTTAAAAGGCAATAGACCTTTCCTTGATGGTTTTTAAGGTAGCTGGCCAACACGTGAATTCCTAAGAAACCAGTAGCACCTGTTAATAATATATTACCTAAATCATTCTTTTCTCCTTGCTGAAGTGCTTCTAAATTATTCGCTAATAATACTTGATTAATCTGATCATAATTATAATTGGAAAAATCTTGGTAAGAAGAAGCACTAAGCTCCTCTTCAGTTTCCCCAGTGCCACTGACAAATCCAGCTAATTCTCTTGGCGTCGGATAATTAAAGACATCCCCATAAGAAATTTCTATTGCATATTTAGATGCTTCAATAACAACCCGTGTAACCACTAAAGAGGTTCCCCCTATTTCAAAGAAATTATCTAGCGCTCCTACTTTTGGAAGTCCTAATACCTTAGCATATATTTCACATAAAGTCTTTTCACCTTCATTGGCTGGGGCTTGATAGTTACCCTCACTATCTATAAAAGGCTCTGGTAGGAGTTTATGGTCTATCTTGCCATTAAGGGTGAAAGGCATTTCATCTAGCTCCATATAAGCAGTCGGAACCATATAGCCTGGAAGGTCTTGTTTAATACTTGCTTTTAAATCATCTAGGTTGATTGTTGCTTCACTGGTAAAGTAGGTGCAAATATGATCCTGATTATTTATTTTCCCTATAATGACCACTGCACTTTTAATCCCTGTATATTGGACTATTTTAGTTTCTATTTCTCCAAGTTCTATTCTCTGCCCCCTAAGCTTGACCTGATTGTCTTTCCTTCCTAGGATAAATACATCTCCAGCTTGAGACCACTTGGCATAGTCACCTGTTTTGTAGATTCTTTGCCCACCCCAGTGGATAAAGGACTCTTTGGTTCGCTTTTCTAAATTATAATACCCCTTGGCAACCCCTGGGCCACCAATACATAGTTCTCCAATTACCCCTGGTGGAACTTCGTTCTCATCAGCATCTAAGATGCATATATAGTAGTTTAATAAGGGCTTACCAATCGAAATAATACTTTCATTAGTAAGTTCCTTAGCATTAGAAACCATGGTGGCTTCCGTCGGTCCATAACCATTATATAACCTGGCCTTAGTAATACTCTTCAACTTATTTAAAAGCTGTAGGGTATAATTTTCTCCTCCTGATATAATGACCTTACATTGTTCTAGTGCCGTGCAGAACTCTGGAAATTCCATATACTCCAATAGTCTTGATGGCGTAGCAAGTAAAAAATCTCCATTTGCCCTGGCAAATAAATCGGATAATAAAACAGGGTTGGTGCATTCCTTTTCATTTGCCAGTGCCAATGTTAAGCCATTACAAAGTGCAAAGGTAATTTCTGTTAGACACATATCAAAAGAAATAGTTGCTATAGAAACCACCGTAGAACACTTTTCTACCGTTGCATTTAAGAGAATATTCGCCGGGTGATTATATACACAGTTGCAAATACCATGGTGTTCTAACATAGCCCCCTTGGGATTTCCTGTTGAACCAGATGTATAAAGCAAACACGCAATATCATCATGCTTTACATCTACCCCTGGGTCAGCAGCATTTGGATAGTTGATTAGGCCATCAATATCAATGGCTTTACCACTTGTAATATCACTCATCCTATCTGAGGTAGTAATGATATATGATGACTCACTATCTTCAATCATATAAGTGATTCTTTCTGCTGGGTACTGAGGATCACAAGGAATGTAGGCGCAACCCGCTTTAAAAATACCATACATGGCTGCAATCATTCGGCTATCTCTTGGAAGTAGGATGGCTACTCGCTCTCCTACTTTTACACCAAGATCAAGTAATGCATTTGCCACCCTATTGATCATTTGGTCAAGTTCCCTATAGGTATAGTCACCATCCGTTGCCACTAAAGCTTTCTTATCTGGATTTAATAAAACATGGTTTTCAAAAGTTCGGTGGACAACCTTTTCTTCAATTTCTACTTGTTGGCTTATACGAAACTTAGTTAAGCGCTCTGCCTGTCTTTGACTAATGATAGAGGTAGAACTAATAAGATTCTCTGGTTGCTGCATAATATGCATGACAGCGGTGCCCATGGCTTCCGCAAATCCATTCATTAAATCCAAACTATATAAGGCATCATTATAGGCAAGACAAACACCAATTTGTCCTTCCCTTTCCTCAATCATAATAGAAAGGCCGAACTTTGGAAAATTTAAATCCAGTTCTTCCATTACAATCTCTCTGCCATCTAGCTCTAGCTTATCTCCTAGTATACCGAGTTGACATCCATACATAATATTGGGTGTGAAAGCATATTGGGTTGAAACTTCTGTAAAAGGATAGTCTTCATATTCCAGCCCCTTTAAGAAAATATGTTTCACCTCTTCAATATACTTAAGGCAAGATTGGTCCTTTGGGATACTTATTGACAAAGGAATCGTCTGGACAAACATTCCCATGGTATTTTGGATTTCCAAATTACTACGGCCACTACTGATCGTACATAGGTGGATGTCTTTGCTTCCTGCATATCTTGATAGGGTATAAGCTGCGCCTCCTAAAAATAGATGGGCAGGTGTCATATCATTGTTTTTACAGAAAGTCTCTATCTTATCTTTATCTAGTAAAAAAACTGTTTCAGCTATTTTACCTTGTTCTGTTTTTCCAGGTAAATCTGCAGGCATCTCTGTACTTCCTTCAAAGTCAGCTAATGTTGATGCATAATATTCTTCCGCCTCTTGGTAGTAACCGCTTTTTTCTTTGCTGATCTCATCTGCTACATAATCAAAATAAGAGTAGCTTTCGGGTGCAAGTACTTCACCCTTATAAACATCTTGTAACTCCTTCATCAATAGTTGAAGAGACGCACCATCAAAGATAATATGATGGAAATCTAGAAACACATAAACATTCTGCCTAGTTTCCACTACTTTTATCCTGTAAAGTCTTTCATTTGTCATATCAAAACTTCTTGGAAATTCTATTTTAATCTCCGGTATTTCTTCTTCCCTTGCCTTCATATAATCCATCTTGATTTCACTATTTGGATGATTAAATTGTTTGATTTCTTCCCCTTCTATTTTTAGGGTAGTCTGTAAATAAGGATGCCCTTTAATAACTACTTCTAGAGCCTTCATTAGCTTATCTACATTAGAGGTATCTTCAATTTTAATCATTACTGGTATATTATAAATTAGCTTTTCCGGATTTTTCATCGTATCGTAATAAATACCTAATTGAGTCTTAGATAAAGCTACCCCTTGATTTTCCAGCAAAGTCTTTTTCTCTTTTTTTACAGCTGGCTTATCTTGATCAGTCATCCAATTTCTCAGGAGTTCATTCTCTATTTCTAGGATCGTCGTCCCTTGCATCATTTTGTTCACCACAAGGGTATAATCAAATTTCCTTGTAATAATAGCCGCAAGTTTAATCGTTGATAAGGATGTAAATCCTATTTTTATTAAATCCGTCTCAATTCCAAAATCCTCATGACCCACAATCTCCGAGACGATTTTAACAAGGTCCTCTTCCAGGTAATTTAACGTTTTACTGGCGCCTATTTCCACTTGATGAGGTCTACTTAAATCAACCTCAGGTAATTCTTTTACATCTATCTTACCATTTAGTGTAAAAGGCATTTCTTCTATTTCCATAAAGGCCGTAGGAATCATATACGCTGGAAGGTCTTTTTTAAGACTTTCTTTTAAATCCTCTAGATTGATTTTTTCTTCACTTGTAAAGTAAGAACAGATATGATCTTGGTTATTGATCTGTTTGATAATAACCACAGCATTTTTAATCCCTTTATACTGGGTTATTTTTGTTTCGATTTCTTCTAGTTCAATTCTTTGCCCTCTAAGTTTGACCTGATTATCTTTTCTGCCTAGAATAAATACATCGCCATCTTCAGACCACTTAGCATAGTCACCGGATTTATAGATGACCTGACCATTCCACTGGATAAAAGACTCACGGGTCCGCTCTTCAAGGTTATAATACCCCTTAGCAACCCCTGGCCCGCCAATACATAACTCCCCAACAACCCCTGGTGGAAGCTCGTTCTCATCCGCATCTAGTATACATATATAGTAATTGATTAAAGGCTTTCCAATTGAGATTGTATCCTCGTTTGTGAGCTCTTTAGCATTGGAAATAATCGTTGCTTCTGTGGGTCCATAAACGTTATATAACCTAGCTTTTGTTACACTTTTCAACTTGTTTAAGAGCTGGTGTGTACACTTTTCTCCGCCTGTTAGAAGCACTTTACATTCCTTTAATACCTGGCAAAATTCTGGGAATTGCATATACTCTAATAGCCTTGAGGGTGTGGCAATTAAAAACGTTACTTTGGCCCTGTCAAATAGTTGAGCTAACAAAATAGGATTCGTACATTCAGCTTCATTTGCTAGGGCTAGTCTTAATCCATTACTCAGTCCATAGATTATTTCTTTTAAGCACATATCAAAGGAAAAAGTCGATATAGAAACCACTGTGGAGCACACCCCAACAGCTGCGTAAAGACAAGGATTAGCTGGGTGATTGTAGATATAATTACTAATTCCATGATGGGCTAACATAGCACCTTTTGGCTTTCCTGTTGAGCCTGATGTGTAAAGTAATCCTGCTATATCATCTGGTTTTACATCTATTTCAGGTGACGCTGTATTTTGATGTTTTATAAGCTCATCAATATTAATCCCTTTACCACTTGAAATATCTTCTATTCTGTCTGATGTGGTAATAATATAAGTTGCTTGACTATCTTCGATCATGTAATTGATTCTTTCCTTAGGATACTGGGTATCGCAAGGAACATAAGCACAACCTGCTTTGAAAACACTATACATAGCGACTATCATCCGGCTATCTCTAGGAAGAAGGATGGCTATTTTGTTGCCCGCTTTTACACCGTGATCTATCAGCGCATTTGCGACTCTATTGATCATTTGGTCAAGTTCTCTATAAGTATATTCCCCATCTGTTGCAAGCAAGGCAATCTTATCGGGATATAATGAAACTTCTTTTTCGAAAATCCGGTGGACTATTTTTTCTCCTATTTCTACTTGGGCGCTCATATGGAAACCATCTAGCTTTTCTGCCTGCTTGTGACTAACCATTGATGTTGATCTCATCAGACTCTCTGGCTGCTCCATAATATGCTCTATAGTCGTCCCTACAGCTTCAGCAAAAATATTCATTAATTCTAAACTATATAAAGCATCATTATAAGTTAGACAAATTCCGACTTGTCCTTGTCTTTCTTCAATCATAATTTCAACTTGAAATTTTGGAAAGCCTAATTCTAACGCTTCCATCATAATCTCTTTACCATCAATTTCTAGTTGATCATCTAGTATTCCTAGCTGGCATACATACATAATGTTTGGCATAAAATTGTATTTTGTTGCAAGCACGGCAAAAGGATATTCTTCATATTCCACACCTTTTAGGAAAATATCTTTGGCATGCTTTACATACTCCCTACATGATAATTGTTTGTCCATATGGATTGATAAAGGTATTGTCTCAACAAACATTCCCATGGTATTTTGTATGTCCATATTACTACGACCACTACTTGCTGTGCATAGATGTGTTTCCTTGGTACCAGCAAATCTTGATAGGGTATAAGCCACCCCTCCCAAGAATAAATGAGCTGGGGTTACACCATTGGTCTTGCAAAAATCTTCTACCTTATCTTTATCTACTAAGAAAGTTGTTTTAGCTGGTTTGCCTTGCTCAGCTTTTCCATTTAAATCTGGGGTAATTTCTGTACTTCCTTCAAAACTTACTAATGTTGAAGCGTAATACTGCTCAGCTTCTTCAAAATAACCCCTCTCTTTTTTTGCTATTTCATCTTTCACATAATCAAAGTAAGTATACGTTTCGGTGGAAATATGCTCCCCCTTATAGGCCTCTTTAAATTCCTTAAGCAATAGTTGAAGGGATGCTCCGTCAAATATAATATGGTGGAAATCCAGGAAAATATAAGTATTGCTTTGGGTCTCTACCACTTTCACCCTATAAAGCACTTCCTTTAAAAGATCAAAATGCTGGGTGAAGTCTTTTTTAATCTGTGGTATTGTCTCTTCTTCTGCCTTAATATAGTCAA
>DUUM01000370.1 GCA_012841565.1 Candidatus Epulonipiscium sp.
AAGGGTCTAGCATTTGGGCAATGGTATCAGACCACCAAAGAATAATGGCAATGATGATTCCTAAAAAGGTTCCAATTGAAAAACCAAGAAGTGTTTCCCATACGGAAATGCCAATATGCTTAAATAAACTGCCATCACTAATATAGTCAATAAACAAATGATAAATAGCGGAAGGACGGCTAACTAAAAATGTGTTTAAAATCCCTAGATGGGCTAATACTTCCCAAGAGACCATAAAAAGAATGAGTAAAAACACTTGGGAAAATAAGATGAATTGCTTTTTGCTTTTCTTTAGCTGCAAATATCTTTGATATTCTAAGCTTTTGTTTTTCTCATTCATGGTAATCTAGCTCCTTCCACAGGATATTAAAGTAATCTTTAAATTCTGGTGCCTTACGTGCTGTGAGGGGTGTTTTGGGGCCTTCCACTGTCAATGTAATATCATAAATAGATTTCACAGATGCAGGCCTCTTCGATAAGACGGCTATTTGGTCTGCCATAGCAATTGCTTCTGAAATATCATGGGTAACTAAAATAGCTTCTTTATGCTCTTCTTTAATGATTTTGTATATATCATCACTAACTTGTAATCTGGTTTGATAATCCAGTGCAGAAAAGGGCTCGTCGAGGAGTAAAATGTCAGGATCAGTTGCTAGAGTGCGGATTAAAGCAACCCTTTGCCGCATTCCACCAGAAAGCTGATGAGGGTAATGGTTTCTAAAATCCCACAAATCATATTTTAATAACAAGTGTTCAATCTTTTGCATAGATTTGGCGTTTAATTTATTTTGAATTTCTAGGCCAATGGTGATATTATCGATAATACTGCGCCATTCTAACAAATGATCCCTTTGAAACATATAACCAATGTTTCCGTTTATATTAATTTCCCCACTTGTTGGTTTAATAAGGAAAGCAAGCAAATTGAGAATGGTTGATTTGCCGCTTCCTGAGGGGCCGATAATACTGAGGATTTTCCCCTTTTCAACTATTAAATTTAAGTTTTCAAGTACTAATAATTCTTGGGTATTTGTATAAAAGCTTTTATAGATATTTTTAAGTTCTAAAATTGTTGACATTGGTACACCTCCTTTACTCCTATACTATTAAAAATGTTAAAACATGGTGCATATTATAGAAGATACAATTGATTTATAAGGAGGTTTTCAGATATAATTAAATGAATGTATAAAAAACTAAAAGTTGTCTATAATCCAAAGGAGGGTTAACAAATGAGTTATAATGTTGGTGATGTAGTACAGATGAAAAAACCACATCCATGTGGTGGTAACCAATGGGATATCTTACGTGTGGGTGCGGATTTTCGTCTGCGCTGCAAAACTTGTAATCACATGATTATGATTCCTCGACCTAAATTTGAAAAAGGAGTTAAAAAGGTTTTGCAAAAGGCTCTAGAGGCATAGAAGAAAAGAGTTAAATCTTGGCCAAAAAGCTTGTCTTATAGGACAATCTGTGATATGATACTTTATTGTAAGTATAAATCCTTGCTCTGTGAAAGACAGGGCCAAAGTCCAAAAGGAGGTGTAGTGTAATGTACCAATATGAATTAGGAATAGTTTTATTACCAACACTTACTGAAGAGGAGAAAACAGCTTCTTTAGAAAGAGTGAAAGAATTGGTTGTAAGATTTGGTGGAGAAGTCACAAAGGTAGACGATTGGGGTAAAAGAAGACTTGCTTATGAAATTGATAAGATAAAAGAAGGCTTCTATTATTTCATTGAGTTTAGTGCTGATGGCGATGCCCCGCGTGAAGTGGAAAGTCGTATTCGCATTATGGAATCAGTGCTTAGATATTTAACGATTAGATTAGACGAAGACTAAGCATCATAAACGATTAGAAAAAACATAATAAACTGTAGAAGGGAGCTTATTCATGAATAAAGTTATTTTGATGGGAAGGTTAACAAGAGATCCGGAAATAAGGTATTCACAAAGTGCTACTCCTGTGGCAGTTGTACGTTATTCATTGGCAGTAC
>DUUM01000371.1 GCA_012841565.1 Candidatus Epulonipiscium sp.
AAACCAGATCTATTGAAAAACTATCTGCCATGGGCAGATTTACCGGAGCAATGCTACAGTAAAAAGAAAAACTAATGAAACGAACCTTGGTCTATGTGACTGAGGTTTTTACTATTTGACGCTTACGTTGGTTCCACAATATCTTCAAGTTTCGATTTGTATAAAGATGTAGTTTTTTCATCAGGCTCACTTAATTTGATTATTTGAACCCTGCTTTGAAGATTATTTAATTCATAAATATCGTTACCAAATACTTTTACTTGATTAGAAATCGACTCAACTTGTTCATCTATCTCATAATCAGTACTTTCCTTCTACCAAGGTATTCACCTTTCTGTTACACCATTCCTTATCACTTCTGCAGTTATACTAAGGAGATATGTATATCCTTTTGTAACTGCAAAAGTTTCAAAAATAATAATGTTTCTCCTTTTGAGCTTTTACTCTATGAGTTTTCAAACGACTATCCCTGCAATCTCTTATGCTGTCGTACAAAACCAGGCAAGCATAGGAAACAAATCTTACCTTATTAGTCTTGTAACTATTCTATCTCCAAAATATCTACTGGGTCACAACTCAATTCCCAATTAGCATAAAATTATTAATATGACCTACTCCATATTCCTCAATAAAAATGGTTTTCTTCTTGCCTGTAACTAAATCATAATAATAAATACCTCTATTTTCATAATTTTCATCCGATCCCAAATAATATATTCCATTATTACTTCGATCAAGTTGAACCTCACTAATATTTTTTGCATCAGGTATTTTTACTTCCTCAAACTCATCTGTATCCAAACTTATTCTATTTATTTCCATACTATTATAGTTACTACTATCTCCGTCACGATAAATCAATAAATATTTATCCGTTGCTGAGATTGAAAGTATCTTTTCCCGTTCAAAGAAAAATATCTTTTCCTTTGATGAAAAATCATTTTTGTATCTAGTTAATGTATTGTCCGGATAGTAATATCTATCTAACTCTTTTTTAGACTGTTTCTCAGCATTTTCATATCCTTGTGCTTGGGAATATGTTGAAGTATAAAATTCGTTTTCATTTTCTATGTTTAGGCAAATTGACCACACATCTGTATCATCATCTTCTAAATTATTATAAAGAATTGTTCCTGTTTTCTTATCATACTCTACAAGCCTTAATGCCCTAGTACCTTTCTTAACGGCAACTACAAGGATATTATCTCTTCTAGGAATAATATGGTTTATTGCAAATAAATCATCAGTTAATTGTTTCTTCTCATTAGTTTCAAGATCCATTGAAAATAATTCATCACCATTCCCAGTTTTTTCATTTTTCGAGGAAAAATAAATCTTGTTATCACTTTTGCTATACACACCTAATGGATATTGTGATGTATATGCTACTGAATTAAGTTTTTCTAGATTATCTTTTTCTATATCGTATATCATAATGTTCGTTGTCATACCAGATTGAGGTCCCTGATTATCATTATAGGTAGTATAAGATATAGATAAATAATCTTTAGGTTCTTCTTGATACTTACTGATGATATTACTGTTCACATTTGTACATGCTGTTAATAAGATTGCACTGGTGATAATAAATAATAATGTCTTTTTCATTTTATCTCCTTTTATTAATCTCTAGACTATGGATCAACTCATATTTATAGCTTTATAATACTTAACTAGCTTTATAAAAGTACCTTCCCTTAAATGATAATGTGCTAGAATATGTTAATCCTAGATATTCAACCCCTGTCTTCCATATATCTAAAATTGCATCTGGTAATTGTCCATTATCTCTCTTATAGAAAATATGGGTGTAATTTGTATCTGATAAGTCATTATTCAATCTTCTAGTATTTATTTCTTGCCCATGTTTTGGATTATCATAATCTCCTCTTGTCGCACAATCTCCCTTTTTAAGAGTGTTGCTACTTTCTCCTATAGTGTCAGTAAATACGGTGAACCTACCTGTTCCAATTACATTGTTATACTGATTAACAACAAGTTCATTATTATTTTTCCCCCATACATAGGTTCCGATAGGACTAGTTGTTCCTCTAGGTAATGGATTATAAGCCCTGGATGCAGATGGATATATAATATTTTTTATAAATCCTTCACCATCATAAACAACCTTCATCCCTACCTCTGGAAATATTTCTTCCCTTTTTATGGGTATATTCCTCACTGACTCTTTTACATCTTTTATCATTTTCTTTTCTTCATAATATTGATTTTTTTCATAATCTGACATTAAAGATAGGTCTAATTCTTCATAAGGAACTTGAATGCTTTGATTTCTTAGATTCTTACCAGGTTCTATTATTATTATCTCTAAATTATCACCAAATTCAATGACAGCATTAGGATTCATTACACCTGGTATTTTCACATCCCTTATTTCGTTTGCCATTACCGCATTTGGCAATAACAAGGTTACCAATAATATCAATACCAAAATCTTTTTCATACAATTTCCTCCTCATATCTAAGTTTTTTTAATACTTTAGTTCATCTTTTAAGATAATTTAATTATATCAATGAAATCATCCCCCTTCGATTTTTATCTGCACATATAGAATCTTGTTACAAGTGATGTTTGATATACTACCATATATAACAAATTTACTTGATATACTGTTCATTCATATAAACTTAATTCTATGATATAGCCATTTTATCTATTTGAGCAACTAACTTTTTAAATTTCACAAGTCCCAGAAGTAGCCTCTGCTTTTTCCCCATCCACAGTCACTACCACCTTAGTACGATATTTTATGCCAGAAATCCCTCTATAAGTCTTAGATACAAACACGTTTCCAGTCCCTTTGAAACTCCACGATGTTACACTTGTCCATCTTCCAGAGGCATACTTTTCTAGATACATTGTTCCACCAATTGAACCAGAAGAGCTTTTAGCTTTTATATATACCTCTGGGTAAAGCGTAGTGCCTTCTGCTGAAATACTTGGTGAAATACCACTAATACTTTCCCACAATGGAGTAATTGCCTGATAGTCTACCTTTGTTAGTGTTAGCTCTTTCAGTTCCATAGAATAGGTAGCATTTGTTATACCACCTCCTGCTAACAATGTAATAACCATTGCCGTTGCTCCAATCTTTTTAAGTTTCATAAAAAATCCTCCTTAGCTATTATTTTAGGTTCTTACCTATATAACGCATAAGGAGGAAAAAGGGGACATGTTTTTTTAAATTATTTTGAAATATTTTCTGCAACTTTTAGAATTACATCTTTATTTAAGTTTCCTATAATATGACATTCAATACCGTCTTGATACCATACTAGATAAGCCATATCATCAATTTGCCACATATATGCTTGAGAGCCTTTAAAAGTAATTTCTTCTATTTCAATTCCTTCTGTATCATAGTATGATTTGTTTTCACTAGATGGAGCAAATAATTTTATATCAAACTCTTGATTATAATCTGCTGAGTAATTATAAATTACCATATTACGACCCTCATGAATATCCACCAATTTAAATCCAGTTGGAATATATTTAATTTTAAATGATGTTAGTTTAACTAAAATGTCATCTTCATCTATATTTTTAGGTGTGAATATACTAAATTTTTCAAACACCTCAATTACCCAATCAAATACTTTTTCACGTGCTTCTGCATTAACTGCTAAAACAGCGGAGAAACTTAGAATACATACCAATATAAAAACAGCAACCCTTTTAGCTATTAACATAAGTATGTTATTAGGATTTTGCTTAATCTTGATATCTTTTAACTTTCGTCTGAAAGCCTTAGAATAATTAGGTTTGTGTACTATTCCAATATTATTATAGTCTTTTGTATCTTCGATAAGGGCAATTTTACAAGCTCTTTCCATAGACTTGTCATCAATCCATGAGTTATTAATTCCCATTAAATCAGATAGCATTTTTTGTATATAACGTAATTTCCCTATAGAATTTTCTATCTCTAGTAGCCTATCTGTTTCAGAGGGAGTATTATTGAAACAATATCGAAAGAAGAGAATACTACGATACTCTGATGGTAATAAGCCTATTTTTATAGCTAATTGTTCAACTTCCTCGTCAGATAATGATTGATATATAATGCTATTCATGTTTAATTTAATCATTCTTTCCAATTCATCTTGCAAAGATAATTGAAATACTTCTTTCAAAATATTATTAGCCATTTTGGGCACTCTTATCACCTTCTTCATAATATGATCGCAATTTCTTTAAAATACGTTGACTACGTTTCTTTGCAGCTTCTTCAGTAATTCCTAAAAGCTCTGAAATATCTTTAAATCTCATTTCATTGACAAAGCGCAGATGAACAAAAAATTTTTCATCATCTGAAAGTTTATTAATACAGGAAAGTAATTGTTCTTTATTTACTGTTTCTAAATATTCTTCTTCAATATTATAATCTACTTCGCTATGGTCAAAATAGTCTAAATCCTCTACATGTATAATTTTCTTACGTTTTCTTATAATATTCATTGTTTCATTCTTCAATATTACAACGCAGTAGGGTTCTATTTGGGGACATGGTAAAGTAGATATTTTTTCTATATTCTCTATAATCTTTAAAAATGTTTGTGATACAGCTTCTTCTGTATCAAATTTATTCTTTAATATATTAAAAGAAATATTATACATTTTGACATTCATTTTCGAAAAGAACTTATTAATAAAATCTACTTCGTCATCTGTCATTACACCAAATAGTAAAATTATCAATTTTTCACCCCCATGAACTTTAAATAATCTATGAATTATCTCTTATATTTATTTAAATAGGAACAACTTTATTTGCTACCAAAGTACTGAATTATATTAGATTTTAAGGTGTCATTTATCTTATACCCATATGTCATCTATAAAACTCCCTTAAAAACAGGGTCAAAAAGAGGTGTTTTTTCACTCATTTTTGACCCTAAAACCACCCTCCACCTACTACATGTTGTGTCTGAACCCTACTTTTTCACCTCCGAGGTACTAGATGTCATCAGAATTATACTCTCAACGTGGGTCGTCTGCTTGATAGGAACATATTATTGATACCATTCCTTTGGTATTAATGCTTCGTTAACTTGTCCCTTCCTCCAAATTTCTTTCAAATTATTTTTAAATCTACTCTCGTCAAGCATAGCATGATCTGTAATTATTACTTGCATATTACCACATAAGCTCTCCACTGTATTGAAAATAAAATCATACACTTTCCTAATAGCTTCTCTATCTTCAATTTTCAGCATCTTATCTTCAATATCTTGTTTTAATTCTTCAGGAAAATATGCATACGATGGTTGATCTAGAAACAAAAACCTTGGTACTGGGCAATTGTTTTCTATAAAATGCTTATGTAATGCAAAGTGAACAGCTAAGTGATAACCAACCCAATTTGCAGCCCCACCCATTTTTTCTAATGGTACTGGTTTATCCCTACGATCAGCCACGACAGTTAATCCTTTTAAATCAAATCTTATTGGATTCTCACTATGTTCTAACTCAAGCTCTTTTGCGTATTGGCTTATCGAATTTCCAATTCGATTTAATATTGAATCAGTCTTATCTTCTATGTTCTCTTGGGACAAAAGTTGCTCAAATTTAGCTACTTCTTTTTCAACCCTCTTCAATTCAGATGTTAATTGAGATTGCGGAGCTAATTCTTGAATACTTTCTAGCCAAAGCATAATCTTTCCCATTATAATACCTTTTTGCGTATTTAATTCTTTATATTTATTTGCTATTTCCTCTTGTTCATATAGTGCATCAATTTTACTTTGGCTACATTCTATTTGCTCTATAATTTTTTCTTTCATATCTTTCAATTCATCAATATAACTCAATAATCTGGGTCTTTCACGCTCTACACCTTCTAGTTCATTTTTCACCTTCTCTAATGATTCTTGTATTTGCTCAATATAAGGAATAGGATATTTTACTGTTTTATCAAGTTTTGAGTTTTTATTCGCATTCAACTTCTTATATAATCCTATAGATTCTAGTCTACTTGTTTGGATTTCTAATTCATCATAGTAATCTTCACTTGTATTTATAAAATTATATGCAGAAAAAATCTTATCTTCTAGTCTTCGTTTATTATATCTTAACTCTTCAATCTCTAGAATCACCCCATTTATTTCATTATAATTTGGATGTTCTACTTGACTAGGTTCCCAATTTAATACCTCTTCTAAAACCACCTTATACTCTTCTAATGAGTCTAATTTATAATTATTACTATTAAGTATTCCAACACCTTGAGCATGCGTTAATAGTAACTGAGCTTTTGAAAAATCATTACCATTAATCAGTTCTGCTTCCTTTATTTTCTTTCTTATCTTACTACGCTCTCTTTTATGGGTAGTTAACTCATTTTCAATGCGTAGTCTATCTTTTCTTACCGCCCCTAATAAATATGGTAATGTATCCCTCATTGCCTGTGGAATAAATTCCTCTGATTGCTTATGAAAAAGATATTTTTTTGTACCTATATCATTTTGATCTTGAAAACAATAGAACAAAGCGTGTCTTATTGTTGTTTCTAAATCATTTCTTGTATGTCCTTCATCAGGTTTATAAAGATTCTCTATAATACCAATCTTATTCGTTAATATTTGAATTATATCCTCCATATTAGTTTCTGGGTTTTCTGGAGCTTCACTAGGTACTTCTATATTTTGTTTAATAATATACATAGCTTGGTTAGTTGATTGCTTTCCTTTTTCAGGATTTTTACGTGCAATAAACATCTGATCATTTGGAAACTGAAGTTTTATCCCATACCAAGATACATTGTCTTTAATAATGCCTTCTGGTATTCTACAATCTTCACTCCCAAGACAATATTGAACAATTTCTAGTAAAGCTGTTTTTCCCGTTTTTTCTTTACCTGAAATTATGGTAACTCCTTGTTTATTAAATTCAATACAACGTTTTTTCTTCCCATCCTTACTATATAGTACCAACTCAATTATTTTCATTTTATGGTTTAACCCCCCACATAACATATACTGTTCCTATATCATTAGCTCTCGCAAACCACTTTCCTATTACTTTTGCCTTGCCTATGCATGCCTTAGTTTCTTCATGTAATGTGTCAGCTTTTCTTTTTATAGGTTTATTAATTATAAAAAGCTTTCCCTCTTTAATTTTTATAACATTATATTCTATCAGAAAAACATATGCTTCTAATGTAATATCTAAAAGATTATTAACCCTATGTCCAAAATTAATTTTAACTTGTGGATTTCTTTGCAGCCACACACTCATATGCGTTCTACTACTTTCTATTCTATCTCTTGTAGCTTTATGTAATATAATTGGTAACACAAACGGTAGCAATAAAAATGGCATCCCGTCTTTTTTAATTTTATAATAGTCTTCTACCACATAATAAATTAATTCCCCACAAAATGCAGGGTTAAAATTATTGGCTATTTCTCTTGGACGTTTCCTCCATTCTTTCATTTTATGCCCCTTCCTGACTGCTAATTACCTTCTCTATTAATTGCTTGAAATCAGGATGCCACCCTACCCTCAAGTCATCTGATAGCATATGATAACTACCTCTCATCACATATGGTTCTGTACAATTTTTTCTTATATTAATTTGGGTATCTAACTCAATTCTATTATAGACTTTTTTTCCACATCTAATCTTGACTTTTTCATCTTCTAACTCTTCTATTTCTTCTACAAATGCATCAAATATACGTTCCCACTCATTTTCCAACTTAGTTTCATATTCCTCGATTTCTTGTATTGAAACCAATTCTTCACGACTCCACCTTGAACGCTGGGCAAATGCCCTGTAAAAATCATTGATTGCATTGATGCATCTTTTTCCCTTCGCATTAATGAAGTGTAATTGGGCTACAAATTTATTATTCTTATATAGCATTGTATCTATCTCTATCTCTTCTGAAAAATCTATTGGTAAGTTTTCCATCAAAAAGGATTCTCTTAACTCATCTACTTTATGCCTAACTTCACTATATTCAATAGGTGGAAGGCCTTCTGATGTTAAGTGCTCAATAATTCTTTTAAACCACCAACCTTCTAATCTTTCATAACAGACATCTATATATTGTATTGGGCAAACATATCTTATCTGTTTTTTAACTTGTTGCTCCACATCTTCAATCTTTGGTGATTGATCCAATATAATAATATTATCTATTAACCTTCTTAAATCACTTGATTTTGTTTTTTGAAACTCTTCATATGCCGACTTATTATCTTTATTAATTGAATCCCCAATAATCTTATGTAGTTTTTTAATGATATCATCTGTTTCTAGAGCATTAGAATCCTTTTTCCCTCTTAGGGTCATTTGATAAGCAATCGAATCTTCTTTCGCTATTTGTGTGGTGATAATTGTAAATTTTGTTTTATTAACATCTACTTCTTGATTATTGATAGCGGTACACCATACTCTAAGAGTTTTCCACAAGTCACTGCTAGCATCACTTAATGATCCACTCTTATGGTGCTTTAACTGTGCAAACTTTACATCCTGATTACCAGCTTCAAGTACCATATCATCAAACTTTTCTATCGTCATAAATTGAACTGTATCTTGTTTTATTATCTCCAACAATGAATATTCTACTTGATATAAATATCCTAACATGGAGCTTACAGCACTAAACTCATTACTCACATTCCATCCCCCCTATTGTTAACTACTATTATAGTACACTTTTTTTATATTTCAAACATTCTCCACCTTAATTCCACCTTTCAAGACAAAATAAAAATACGTTGGTGTGATAATTTCTATCTTATCCACCAACGCACTAAATATATCGCCATCAAATTGTTCCAGTAATTCTTCTCTTCCATTTATAACCTCTATAACTTCCTGCATTCTTTGCTTTAACTGTAACCTTCTATTTGCATCACTTTCAAATTCAGATGTTGCTTTTCTAAATTTATTTAACTCGCTTGAAATTCTTTCGTATTCCTCATTGTAAATCTCTGTATCAAGTTTCCCTGAAGTTTTTAGTTTGACTAGACCTTTTAGTTCCTCTTTGCTCTCTTCTATCTGGATATTAAGCTTTTCTGCTTTTTTATGATAACTAATATTTCCAATAATCTTTTCAATATTGTCCAACAAGGTCTTACAGAAACCTTCTTTATCTATTTTCAGTTCATTAAACATTTCTACAAAAGCATTTTCTAGAATTTCTTCTCCAACTGCTTTCATATCACAAGTTTCTTTTCCTTTATTAATATATGTGGTACATTGCCACACAACACGTTCACTTGGGGTTCCTGTGTTCCATTGTCTTCTTTTAAAGTTTGCTTTACAACATCCACATTCAACCTTGCTACTAAACGGGTATTTGTTAGAATACTTACTTCTATTACCTTTTGTAACTCCAGCTAGGCTAGATCTTCTTTCTCTTTCTTTTTGAACTGCATCAAATACTTCTCTAGACACAATTGCCTCATGATTATCTTTAACCAAATATTGATCTGCAAACCCTTCATTCTTAACTCTTTTATTAGATAAAAAATCAACAGTTACTGTTTTTTGTTGTAGTAGATCTCCTGCATATTTTTCATTGCTTAATATTCCAGATATAGTACTATCCCACCACCTAGTCTTTCCTGCACCTGTCTTTATTCCATCTTTCTCCAATCCTCTTGCTATAGCTAGATAGCCTTTACCTTCTAAATATTCCCTATAAATCCTCCGTATGATTTCAGCCTCTTTTTCATTTACTACAAGGTTTTTATTTTGGTCTTTATCATATCCCAAAAATCTATTTGTATTGCAAAATACCTTTCCATCTTTAAATCCTTTTACAATTCCCCATCTAGAGTTTTCGGAAATATTCCTTGATTCTTCTTGTGCAAGGGAACTAAATATAGTTAGGAAAATTTCACCCGAAGCCTCTAGTGTGTTTATATTTTCTTTTTCAAAATTTACAGCTACCTCATGATCTTTTAATTCTCTTGTATATCTGAGAATGTCCACTGTATTTCTTCCAAACCTTGATATTGATTTTGTTAGAATTAAATCTATCTTTCCAGCTTTACCATCTCTAATCATTCTTTGGAATTCTGGTCGCTTCTCTGAGTTTGTTCCTGAAATACCTTCATCTGCATAAATATCAACAAGCTCCCACTCAGAGTTATTCTGAATGAGAGCTGTGTAATGGGATACCTGTGCTTGGTAACTATTTAATTGTTCTTCACTATCAGTGCTTACCCTGCAATATGCTGCAACTTTCTTTACTTTATTAACTGATTTACCATTAAACTTCTTATAAGGCTCGGCCTTTATAACTGTAGCTTTTATCATACTATCCATCCTTTCATATATTCTTTTTGCTCAGTCACATGTTATAATCAATGTGCTATAAAATCAAGTTAAAGCCTTGATAATCCACGGGCTGGAAGGACTTCTTATTTTCAATATCTATTGCTTCAAATTCCTTTTCAGAAATTAAATCCATCTCTCTTAAACTTCCTAATACATTTCTACTTAATAAATACTCAATATTATTCATTTTTTCAAATTGTACCATCTACATCTCCCCTTCGTACTGTTAATTCCTATCTATAAAACACTCCTCTTTTTTATACCGTAAGTTTTACCACAACGGTTGTAGTTCTATAAAAGCTTGTATTATTTCCCCGTTCTCATTACTGGTAGCTGTTAATATTAATTTGTTAGGATAATGATAATCCTTATATGTAATCTGACATTTATAATCATCAATAATACTAAATACATATTTCTTTGATGGTATTCCGTTTGGATCAAGTGTAAACGTATAAATATCGTTTTCCTCTACTAAAACTCCATTCACATACTTTTCTACACCGTAGTATTTTGCACCAAAAAAGATTGCAAAATCCTCATAACTTTTATCACTATCATCCGTATAAGAGCACCACATTTTAAAAGTTATAATATCGGGAAAACTTTCAATTACCTCTACATTTACACTTGTTCTAACAGTTGGTTTATCCTGTATAAATACCGATATAACAACATTCCCGAGTGCAATGCCATCAACTATACCATTTTGAACTGTTGCAATAGTTACATCTGAAGATTCCCATACTACCGTTTGGTCTGTTACTTCCCTTCCATTTTTCTTTATTGTAGCTGTAAATGCAAAGTCTTTATCTATCGCTACCTGCCTATTTTCTTCATTGGCTTGAATTTCCCATACTGCAAGTTTATTCTTATTTGCAATTTCATTATTTTTATCGTCGTCCGTAACAAACATATCCTTTTCACAGTGAAGTATATTCAACCCAACTTTGCTTTTATCAACGCCTACTACTTTCCACGCTCTACCCATCTTTATAAATCGCATATCTGCATTAATGTTATTAGAAATAGCATTTGCAGGAACAGTAACTTCAATCTTTCCATCTTCAAAATTCATAAATTTCCCTTGTTCCATTCCAAAGCTCATTCCCTCAATAATCGTATCCCATTCACAAAGAACTTCATCCACAATTATTTTGACTCTGTAATTGCTTCTTCTTATTCTTGCTTTATAGCACAATCTACTTCTATGTACTTCACTAATAACAATCCATGTATTGTTTTGATACTCTATTAAATCCCCTGTTCTTATTTCAAAATCTGCCCTAATAAACTTATCATTATAGAAATTGATTTTATCTTTTGCGTTTGAAATTAAAGCCTTTTTCATCTCCCCTTGAACAATAATGTCTTCTCCTGTTTCTTGAAGTAAAAACTCTAAGTAATCATCAATTTTTTTCAATACAATCACCTACCCATCACATTCATATATCACGGTTTCCAAATAATCACTCCACTTTTTAATATCTATAACCTTGTACCTAATACCTTCAATTAAAAAATAACTTGCAGTAGTAATTAAAGGTTCTCTGTCACAAAAGACCCTGTTTCTAATTTCGAGTTCGATATCATCTTCAAATTTAATTGTTTTATTATAAGGTTGCATATCTCCCATTACTGTTTTGACCTCCACTAAATTTTTATCAAGTATTGTTATTTTTGTATCATAAAACATCAATACCCACCGACCTTTATTTTTGGTGGTGGTAATGCCAGTCTTATATTTTCAGGAATACCAATTTCAAACACAATACTTCTCTCCCCTTCTACCTTCTTAATGATTCCTGCTGCATTTCTATTTTTGTACAGGTAAACTGCAAAATCTACAATAGTTCCATCATACTGTTGTGGTAATTCACCTGTATTGCAATATGCTAATGCAATACTTCTTGCCTTACCTAGAAAATGATTGATCATGCCATCTTTAGAAGTATCCTCTATATCTATCCCTAATAATTCTTTTATTAATACCAAATTATCCATCTTATCACCTACTTTTTAGTTGTCGTTTTTGATTTTTCAGAAGCTGATTTCTTCCCTTGTTTTTCTTGTATAATTTCATAGTTTTCATCCTTAGAAAGTCTTTTTAGTAATTCTTCATCTATTATTTCCCACTTGATTCCTGTTCCTTTATTTAAATACCACGCCATTATATATCCCCTTTCAAAATTAAAGGGATGTACCAAAGGTACACCCCACATTACATTCTTTATTATGCTTTATTAGCTGTAAGTACTGCGATGCCCTCTGGCTTAATACATTTAGCTCCATAAACTTGAAGCCCTTTAATCGCATCACTAAATTGACTTTCAGGTCTATATGCCTCAACAGAATCTACTTGACCTGCAAAGGAAATGGCTGATTTATGCCCAGCTATAACTTTGTATTTTGTTCCAGTAGTATTGGGAACGTTATTGGACTTATAAACTGCCATATTATCAATAGCACCTACAAACCCTGTTCTTATTACATCTGTTTCCTTTGTAAATCTTGGATCTTTAACAAGTAGCCCATAGAACCAAGCTGGAATAACTACAAATCTATTATCCTCAGGTACATCATTTTCATCAAGAACTACTCCTAAGTCTACCAGGTAGTCATAGGCTGTGTCTTTAGTAGGAACAATTGGCGTTGTATCATCACCAATTGTATTGCCTACTTTTACTTCTGTATAAAACCCTGCAATATATCTATCCGCAGTATTAGCAAGCCCAAAAGCTGCCTCCTTAATCCCTGATTCAAGCAGATCTACATTGGCCTGCGCTTTATCAATATCATCTACTTGAAAATTGAAATATTTAGCTTGATCGATTACTAAATTTCTTTGATCAGAAGTTAACTCTTCCGGCTTTCCTATCCCTGCAGATTTATCATAGTCTCCAATCGTAACTGCCCCAATAGAGTTGATTTTCACAGTTGACCCTTGCCCACTAATCTCCCCTTCATAATCCGTATTGACACAGTTCCCATAAACTAAATCTCTCTTAAATCCTTCATTTAATCTCGCCGACCATATTGTTGGAATAAAATTTTGTACTGACATACTCCATCACCTTTACCTTTCTAATGTTTGTTTTTTAATAGTTCTTTTACGCTATCCCAGTTTTGATTAATTTCATCCTGAGACATATTTTTAATTGCTTCTACTGTGATGCTACTCTTCTTCTCTACCCTCGGCGGTGTATAACCATCACCCTTTAGTCTCTTTTCAACTTCACTTTGAACTGATTTACTAAATATTTCTTCTAGTACAGATAAATTCTTTGTTGTATTTTCTTCATTTTCACCAATAAAAAAATCCACCAAATTTATTGGTAGATGCTTTTCATTTGCTATCTTCATAGCTTTATTGGTTAGAACTTCTCTTTGCTTTTCTAACTGCATTTTCTGTACCTCACTCCTTAACTTTTCGACCTCAATATCTTTTTCATCCTTTTCTGGGAATCGTCTTTTGACTTCTTCTCCAATCAGATTTTCAATATTATTTGTTTTCCAAGTCTCAAGTCCTTTTGACAGATGCTTATCTTTAATAGAATCAAGCCAGCTTTTTCCTTCTTGATTAGTATTTAGATAATCTTTCACACCCTCAACAGTTAGCGGACTAAACTCCTGAAGATATGATTTTACATCCTCTGTTTCTTTGTTTTGCTCAATGTAGTCTTTCACTTCTTTAAAATCCATGCTATTTTCCTCCTTGTTTTTTTGCCCCTTCGACTCATAGAACCAAAGACACATTTATAATTTTATGTACTAAAAAACAAACAGTTTAATGTCATGTCTAGGACAGGTATTCTTTACCCATTATTAATTCATCGGTACCCAGCAGCACTGACATAACACATGTGCTGGTATTTCTGGTCTACTTGAGTCATTAACTTCAAATATACTGCCATCCATCATTTCACAATAAGGACATGTATTGTCGCATAAAACTGATACCCATTCCATTTTTTCAATCCTTATTTCTGATACAAATACCGCTGTCTGTACTTCATCAAAAACTCTTCCTTGCTCATTCATCAATAATCTATAATTATCATATTTTGACTTCTTAAAGACTTCGCCCAGCTTGTTTGCTGCTTCTTCAAGGGTACTATCATTAAGTAATATCTTATCAAATTCAACATACAGCCTTCCTGCAAGCCTGCGCTTATTATTGAGTACTCGATTTTCAAAATCGTCACCTTTATAGTCCTTTAAAATAATTTCCTGAATTAATAACGGATTCAGTAAAATTTCTTTACTTTCCCCAAGTACACTTTCATGTCTTTCATACGTTTCTCTTATAATTTCTTCAAGTATCCTTTTGGCATACTCAACATCTTGATAACCACGTATTTTTGTTTCCTCAATAATTCTTCCTTCTAGTTCTTTTAATATCGTTTGTCTTTGGTATCTGTTTACTCTAAAACTACCGTCCCTTGAATACTGCTCAAAGTACTCCATAAGTAACAAAAAGATAATACCCTGTATCTTCTTATTTTCTTGGTCAATTTCTGCTACTGCTTCTTTAGCTTTTTTTATTGCTTGTTCCTTAATTTTAAGTATCTCTTCTTTCAATAATTTCACCCTCCTTCCATTTATCAAAATCTAGCCGCTGTTGCTCTGATTTGAATTTATTTACTTCAACTTTTGGATTCTCTACAAATGGCAATAATGCCAATAAAGTTTCCTGGGAGCATATATTTTGAAGCTTCACAATTACATCTGCAAGCCCTACCAGATCCGTTGGTAAATTACGAGTAAATCTAATTGCCACATCCCTATAATCAAAGTGATTCCCCTCTTTTTTAGATAAAAAAATAAAAAGGTTCTTCAGCCGTTGCCGAATTACCTTTTCCATAATAGCCTCACGCATTGCAACTCTGTTCTCAAGGTTGAGTAACTTATTCCTGAGTGCCAGAGAAGAAGTATTACTAGCCCAATTTTCATTAAAATTCACCTCATCCATCATGTCATAAATTTTTCTTTCTATATTATCAAGTTCATTTTTTACAAACGAATCGTTGATATCTTTTATTAACCATTTTACTGCACCACCTTTAGGAACTTGAATAATTCCCATAGACTTCATCTTAAGTAAATCCTCTTCTTCAATCTTTGCATTCTCAATAACTAGATAAGCATTCCTATGGTCAGCTATCTCGTTTACTAGGTCTGAATGGATTGTGTTATATGCATCAAATAAGCTTACAACATCAGCAAATCCACTTTTTCTTTCACTATTAGCTGGACAAACGATCATAGGCACTCTCCCGAATATATGACCATGGTTACCTATTAGTCTAAGCTCTATATCCTTCCCTTCTTGACCCTTGCTAATTTCATAATGAATAATTTCGGAATCAGTATATACATCCAAATATAGCTTTGTATCAAATTGCTTCTTAAATCTATGTATGGCTAATAAAGCCCTTCTTTCGGTTGTTCCATCTTCAAGCACATATGTACTAAGTGGATTTAATACTGTGGCACAAAACTCTCCCTCTTCATTAATATAGTTTAATTCATAGCTTTCCCCAAATATCTCGCTTTCCTTTCTCAAATTAATATTATGTTCTTTATCCCAGTGACTAATGTTGTTATCAATACTATCAATAAGATTCTCATCATCACGCTTAGAAATAAAATTAACCGGCTTACCCAAAAGATAGCCCGTCTCATTGTCAACAAATTTCCTTGGAAAGTTGAAAACTAATTTCATATTACTTCTACTATCCTGCATAGAATAGTTTTTTAATATTCTATGGTTGCCCTCATAATAATCCTGATAAATCTGCTTCGATAGTGCGGTCTTCTCAAGTTCTTTTAGACATTCTAATATTAAACATTCTGTTATTTCCAACGTATCATCCCCTCTTTAAAATAATAATTTTCTATCATAAAACTTCAGCTTCTGGACTCCCTGTACTAGTTGCACTGCCCCATAAAGGCTATCTGGTGCATCATCATGCTTGGCAAATTTATTGTAATCCCTAACTTGATTGTTATAGCTAATGTTTTCATTGTTAAATAATATATATTCTTTTTTAATGTCAGGCTCTAAACTCATAATTCTCTCGTGCTTATTCCCTCTACTGTTTACTTCTTCAACAGGGACATATATTTTATTTTTCCAAAGTTCCTCTTCAAACTTTTGTTTCATATAACTTTGTGCCTGATTAGCTTCAAATCCTACCTTCTCAGGACTGTAGAGGGTTATCTTCTCAGTAGCCACTTTGAACAAATCATCTGGAAGTAGTTTGTATATATTCCCATCTATCACATACATTTGCTTTGTTTTCCTGTGTTGCCCTAATACAGTTATTGCTGAATAGTCATTTCTCTTTCCTGCTTTAATAGCTGGGTCAATATAAACAACAACTTCTAGTTCCTCAAGTTCTGGTAATTCCACCCAACAACTAATATCTTGAAAAACATAGTCATCGGTACTTTTAGGATCATTCTGCATTTCTTTGTAAAAGGATTTATCCCCCATAGCTTGCTTCTTACGCATCAAGTAATGATAGTCTAGGTATTCGCCCCACAATATCTCTGTATCTTGTACCATTTCTTCTTTATGGGCATAAAAAAAGGACTTAGCAGTTTCTATCCTGTCTAAGTCCTTTAAATTATTATATGATTTTTCCCATTCACCCCAAAGGTCATCCCTTGCCGACCAATTTATAATAGCAGCCTTTTTAATGCTTCTAACTCCTGGTATTCTACCCTTCAATAAATCTGACATTAAATCATCTTCATGAAGGATTGTCCCAACTACAAGTATATTGGTATCTTTAGTTCCAATAGGGATAATAACATCTCTAAATATCGACTTTACTTGTTCTCTCTTTGTTTCTGATTTTGCGGTATCATCTTTCAACAGATCGTCTAGCAATACTAATGTAGGCCTGTGCTGCTTGTAGTGAATGCCTCTTAAAGAACCATCAATTCCCCTAATCATAATACAGGAATCGAGACCACCACTTCCCCCTATCCATATTTCATTATTGTTCCAACGGTTGCCTTTTTCAATACCAAAATCCTCCTTTAGCAACTCATTATTTTCAAGTTCGTCCTTTATCATATCAAGAAACGGGAGTGCTATCTGCTCTGTAGCTGATATAATAAGTGTGAACTGCGATTTATTATATAGTGTCGAATATAACGGGAATAAAAAAGAGTTGATCGTTGACTTTCCATGCTCCCTTGGGAGTCCAAAAGCCTCAATCAACCCTTTATTATTAAGCATATATTTTAATTCATCAAAAAGCTCCCTGTGAAACTTCCCAAATTCTCTATCAAAGTATTTTGGGAAATAACAGAGAGCAAAAAATTCAATATCTAGTTCTCCAAGAAGCTTACGAAGTTCTGTGAATGTGAAAGTTTCAATTAATTCTTTGATTTTTAGTGGGGGGAAATATTTCTCCATGTACTGCTTTAATAATTGATTTTGATGTTCTGATTCTTGTTTTTTGTAGTCGCTCAATGACATCACTCCTTTATTCATAAATAAAAAATCATCTACCACTTAAATAAAGTTGTAGATGATTTTTTACGATAAATATTCTGTTTGTACCTCTTTAGCCCAGTACCCAACACTATAATGAAAAACATATTCTGTTTCTTCTTTCAGTAACTCGTTAAAAATCGAATCTAGAACTATTAATCTAGCTTCAGTCTCATCATAGTGATAGTCAGCAACTAAATTAGTAATTACGTAATTTCTCATTTTATCTATTTCCTCTATTGAATATTTAGTCATACTAACCACCTCTCTTTATATTATTATTATATCATCTAATTCTAAACATTTCAATCCCTTTAAACTATGAATCGATAATTGATTTTGTTCATATTTATCAAAAGGTTCTATTCCCTTACAAAAATCTTTATAACATATCTTCTTAAGTCTAATATCTTCCATAAGTGTAGCTATAGCAGCATCGGCCAAGCACCCATAAATAAAATCATATTCTTTATTTATATTATGTAATGATGATACCAAAAATTCATTCCCCATCCTATTATTAAAAATAAACTCTGCCCACTCTTTATTAGCTTTTTGAAATACTTTCCCTCTCAAATTCTTCATATGTTCCTTATCAATATCATACACTAAAACTGCTGGTTTTGTATACTTTGGAATCCAATTCTCTTGTTGACTTCTTTTTTTCTCATGGAACTTATTATGCCTTTTTGCTCTAATATTAGCGAAAGACAATGCCTGTGAATAATTAGTCGTTGTATAAAATCCTTGCCCAAAATCCACAAATTCATTCCCTTTATTTAAATCAATATTTTTAGTCAAACTATTTACATGTATTTGTAATGTTCCATGATAAACCTTATTTGTAAACTGCTCTATAAATCTTTCCATTTTATCACCCACCTACTATTATAATATAAATTTATACTTTCATGTTGAATTTTATCAAAAAATATCCACACCGTCTACATAAAGCCCCTTTCCACCCACTAGAAGTACCCCATCCCTAAGACAATAAAAAAAGAATGGTATTTCTACCACTCTAGTCCTTCTAATGCTTCTATTTTATCTCTTTCGGTCGTCAAGGTATATATATTTGTCGTTTGTATATTATCATGTCCTAGTATTTCCTGGATGGTTGTTATGGGTTTACCTTCTCTTATGAGCTTGTATCCTAGTGTATGCCTTAATTTATGCGGGGTTATCTCAACTCCCACCCTATTACCATATTTATTCAATATAAGATTGATTGCATTTCTTTCTAGTGCTCCTCGCTGCCCAATAAACAAGCGCTCACTTACTGATCCTTTCCTTTTTTCTAGGTACTCAGTTATTGCTCGCCTTGTATCTTTATTCAGCGGTACAGTTCTTACTGCATTCCCCTTACCAAGTACTACTATTTCCCCTTTTCTTTCAGATATTGCTATATCACCAAGTTTCAAATATACCAGCTCACTTACCCTAATACCTGTCCCAAGCAGTATTTCAATTATTGCTATATGCATCCTGTTTGCTGAACGGTGTATTTCCGCCCTTATCTTCCTTAATTCTCTATCCTCGAGCCCCTTATACTGCTTTGTGGCCTTGTTCTTTATTGGCTTGATACATAGTTCCCTTTCAACGATCCTTTCCTTACAAAGCCAACCTAGGAAGGAGTTTGTACTTGCAATTTTGCGATTTATAGTTATGATTGAATATGTCCCGTTCTGCAAATACTTCTTATATTCTACTGCATCAAGTTCTATTAGCTTGTCTAACCGATAATCAGTTCTATTACTGTACCAATAAACAAAAGTTTTCACATCCCTAAGGTAACACGAAATAGTGTTCTCACTTTTATCTTGTCCTTTCAAATATTGCTCAAAACCCTTTATATAAGCCATCCTTAGCACCTCCACACTTTATTTAGTGTGTCCATGTTACCTCTGAAGGTACTTAAAGTAAAGGAAAACTCAATGCATAACCGTCATTATGTCGTCAGTACAGGCTGTTTTAGGCTAATATTCGTACTAAAACAAGCGTTTATCTCCCATAAAACTCAATACATAACATTTTATCTGCTGCTGGTTAATTATTATTCTTCAAGTGTTACTATTAAATCATCTTCGGATTCTTTACATTCAGCTTCTATAATATCGTCTTCTATCATTTCCAGGAATAGTTTTTTCCTTTCCTCTTCATTCTGCCTAGTATCTAATATAAGTTCTTTTTTATCATTCCACTGGTCTGGTAATCTATTTTTCAAGTAGAATTGGATTGCTTGGGCAGATGGTGGTACATACTTCTTAGTCTTCTCAATTCTAGTTCTCTTCTTGCCATTTGCAGCTTCTTCTATAACTGTTTTTATTTCTTCATACTCATATCCTGTACAAAGTTTATAAAGTGATTTCTCTACCTCAGCATTTATAACAGACCTACCCAGCGAAACGAACTCATTGAGTATAGGATATTTGTTTATGTACTCATACCACAATCCTTCTGATATACCTAATCTACCTGCAATCTCAGCATTTGTAGCACCTTCTTGGCACCACTCTTTAATATCAACCAATCGTGGTTGTACCTTAAGTTCCCAGTAAGTTGGTCGCTCTAACACCCTTGCAAACTCTTTATTCTTTTTCTTATAATCTCCAAGTGTCCATTCATGTATACCTAGTTTCCCTGCAATTTGTACATCCGTAAGGCCTTCACGTACCCATTTATATATTTCACTAAATCTAGGCTTTACATGAGTATCATATTTAGTAAGTAGATTCGCCACATACTTCACCTCCATTTAGTGTTTTTACAATTCCCTAGATCAATATGCTAAGGTGATTCTTCTATTGCTTCTGTATAGGGCGTTTTCTGTTCATCTCGCATTAGATAAACATCTTCACTTCCCATTTTATCAATATACCGATTTACAACTACATCTGCATATTTTTCTTCCAATTCCATTGTATAGCATATTCTATCAGTTTCTATGCAAGCCATCAAAGTAGAACCTGAACCACCAAAGCTATCCAATACCAAATCACCAATCTTACTCGAATTTTTAATTGGATAACAGATTAATGCTACTGGCTTCATAGTAGGATGAAATTCATTTCTAAATGGTCTATCAAAATGCCATAAAGTTGTCTGTTTTCTATCACTATTCCAATAATGGCCAGCAGTAGGTTTCCAGCCATAAAGTACAGGTTCATGTTGCCAATGGTAATCTTGCCTTCCCATGACCATTGTTTGCTTTGCCCATATACAACACTGTGCTAACTTAAATCCTGCTTCGATGAATGCTTTCCTGAAATTCAAGCCTTCACTATCTGCATGGAACATATAAATACCCGCTCCATCTTCAGCTACCTCATATAGTCTAGTAAAAGCATCATGAAGGAAATTATAAAAACTATGATTATCCATCTTATCATTTTCAATCTTAAGTGCATCCTTTGTCTTACCTGTATAATCCACATTATATGGTGGATCTGTCACAATTAAATTAGCTTTCTTTTCATCCATCAACCTTTCCATATCACTTGCAATTGTACTATCTCCACACATTAATCTGTGTTTGCCCAACAACCATATATCTCCTCTTTTTGTAATGGGATTTTCAGGTGGTGCTGGAACTGTTTCTTCTTCCATATTCTCTTCCGTTTCTTGTTTAAACTCATCCATCAGTTTTTCAGCTTCACTAAAATCAAATCCAGTTAAATCTAATGAATAACCTTCTTTATTTAACTCTTCCAGTTCTTGAGCCAATAGTTCGAAATCCCACTCTGCATATTCACCTGTTTTATTATCTGCAATCCTAAAAGCCCTTACTTGCTCTGGAGATAAATCCTCTGCCATGATAGTAGGAACTTCAATAATCCCTAGTTTTTTAGCAGCTAATAACCGAGTATGCCCTGCAATAATTTCATTATTCGCATCTATAATAATAGGATTTTTAAATCCAAATTCTTTAATGCTACTAGCAACCTTATCCACGGCTTTCTCATTATGACGTGCATTCTTTGAGTATGGTACTAACTCTTCTATTGATAACATTTCTATTTTCAATCGTATCCCTCTTTCTTTTAAAATTAATATGTGCATAGTCTTTTAGACCATACCCATTCCACTAATCATTAACTAGCACATTCTATTGTAATATTTTATAGTAACTTCCCCAATTATGACTCCTGCATCATCTGGTTCAATTTCATAAAATATTTTTGTACCCCTTTAATCTCTGATAACTTTTTCTTACTGTTCATAAAAATAGTCCTCCTTGAATTTGTTGTTTTGAGAATAAAAAAACTGCCTACATTTAAGCAGACAGTTGTAATACACATATACAATTTTCTTTTTTCCACTCTAAGCCAGCTTCGCTGGCGTTGAGAATCATCTTATATGATAATAACAAAGGTAACCTATTAATATCTGATTATAACCATCCATGTTCCTGTAACGCATTTCTAGCTATTTCAAAATCATCAGAATGTAATTTAAAATTTGATAATAAGCAGTCACGGAGCATAGCCTCTTCCTTGAGTTCATTTTCATTATTGATATATTTTTTGATTCTACACGGGATTGTTTCTAAATTCAGATCCTTACATGCTCTCACTCTTTGATGTCCTGAAACTATTACATAGTCTTGACTTATTAGAATCGGTTGGATAACTCCCTCACTTTGAATGGAATTTAAAAATCCAATCCACTCTTCACCCGTTATGTTTTTAAAATATTTATTATGCAAATAAAAAAGTTTAAGTTTTTCTACTTCAATATCAATTACCTTCATTTCATCTATTTCTATGGCTTCATCCTTTAAACTTCTAATTTTATCTTTAAGTTGCCTTGTAGTCATTTCATTTACATCATTTTCTTGAATAAAATCTTCACGTTTTTCTTCTGGAACATCTAAAAGTGCAAACAACTTTGATTGTGTTAAATTGCCAAGCGTTTGGAAGTTTGGAAATTCTTTTGCCACTCTCATAAAATTATTAGCTGTGCTTTTTTTAAAATCAACTTTTTCTTCAAGCCACTTTCCCCATTCTCCATGTTTTAATTGTTCCTTTGCTTCAATCAATCTTTTGCCTATTTCAATAATCCCTAATGCTGTCTGCGTTTTATAAAAATTAATTTCTTCTTCAATAATCCCCAATGATCTTACAATATCTTTTATCTGCTCATTAACATTTGTTGTATCTCCCATATATTCCATGTCCCCCTATTTTTTTAATATATCGTGGGGGAGCTACCAGCAACTTTCTTCCTAACGTCAGAAAGATTGCTTTTTGCCCCACCTCCCCCACACCCCCTCAGGGCAATGTATATCTTTTCTATTTATCCTTCTATATATTCGTGTGAACAACCTTTTGAAAGATATCTCCTTAACATTATTCCTATACTTTTACTGTCTATGCATATTAAAAGAGTGTCCAACTTTCATTATATATAATAGAAGTAGTACACTAAATTTCAACTTATCATTATTTATTTCTCTATATAAATCCATTTACCCTTGCCAAACTTTTCATTTGCTTTTCTTTGAATATCCTTTGAATACCATGCTTCTTGAAATTTACGAATAGAAGAAACTGATGCCTTCTTTCTAAATAACTTCTTCCAATAGTCATCAGAGATATTATACTGCTTCTTAAATTCATCTACCAAAATAGGGGTACCGTCATATTCATTTACCCATCTTATAATTTTTGCTATTTTAGTGTTACCATCCCCATAATTCAAGACCTTATCTAACTCTTCTGGGACTTCTTTTATATTCTCAGCTTGACATCCTTCTAATCTTGTTTTGAGCCTTCCAAATAAATCTGTCCACAGTTCCATCCCTATATCCCTATCAAAATGTTTTGTGCCTGTCTTATCTAATCCAAATATATAAATCTCAATAGGAGTTGTTTCATTATAGTTTCTTATTGCACATCTGAAGAGATCTTGTTCCAAATCTACCATAATCTTAGTAAGTCTAAAAAAGTTTAACCTATTTGCATCATACTTACCATCTTTGAAAGCAAATAATTCTGCAATACGTTCAGCTTCTTTATCTTTAAAGATGTTATACCAAAAATGACTGAGCATTGCACTCGTATAGATATCTTCTGACTGAATATACTTACCAAACATAATGGCTACATTACAGTCTTGCCACTTATTCTGACCTTTGGTTGCACCATAACTCGGTACCTTTGCATTGTCATTAAGTACAATCTTTTCTGCTAGCTTCTTGTATTTTTCTTCTTGTAATATCTTGGTTAAAGCTTGTGTTGCTTGCTTAAATGTTGTGAGATAAATCTTACACTCCTTGTCTTGAAATTTTTTATTCATCCATTCTACAAAGCATCTAACCGTTTTATTATTTCCCATATGGTCAACAAGCGTTCCTCTAGTAAAATTGAGTCCACTATAGTTAAATAGAGATACATGTTCGTATCTTATATTATTTTCAATATTTAAAAATATATATTTGTCAAGATCACAATATTCCAAATCAATATCTGCAGTACCATCAAAAATTATTGTTTTAAATTTCTCACTATAATTGTGTAAACCTATTGTTCTAAAGAACTGATAATTGGCAAAATTATAGCTTTTGTTATACCACAAACCACCTTCTTCAAGCATTAGTCTTTTAATATGTATCATTTTATTTTGTATAGCAAAATCCAAGTTTTTACTTAGTGCAAACAAGACTTCATCATTAGATGTAATTTGTCCATCTGGTTTATGTACGAAAAACCCTTTGTCCTGGTACTTGCTAATCATACCTTGGAATTTAGTATCCACTTCATGTAATAAATTTCTCAAAAGCGTCTTTTCAGCTTGATCCTTAAAGGCTATAACTGGAAAAGTATCTATACTTGCTTTAATATCTGATACAAACTTTTGATCTATTCGTTCACTATCTAATAAAAGAGGCTTTTCATCGATAATAAGTAACTTTCTTTCACAAGGCACATCAGATTTAGGATGTATAAATGTTTTAAATACAGATAGATTTTGCCCTAGTATCTTAAACAATGTACTTGTTATGATGACTATTGGATACTTATGTTGAGCGTCTAATTGTATATTCATGTGCTCACCATATCTTCTATCCATAAGATAAGCCAAATCGCCAAAAGCTTCTTTGTACTCACCCAAGTTATTATATTTATCAGATACGATAATAGCTCCCTTAGCTTCTCCAAAATTCAAGCTATCTGACACGATTTTTTTTACTGCTATCTTGATTAAAACTGATTTCCCAAATCCAGGTTTAGCTGGTACAATCACTGTCTTTGTTTTATCTATCAATTCATTATACATAATACAACTCGCATCATGTGCAAAATCGATTTGCTCTTGGGATAGAACTTGATCATTGTATGTTGTAATTTTATCAGAGAACTCTTCGACTACTTTTTGTATGCTTTTGGCATACTTTTTATTAATATGAACAATTGCTTCTGGCTTATAGCCATCTCGTTTCATATCAAAGTATACCTTGTCAATTAGCTCATATTTATTCATATACAGGCTCCTTACAGTTTGTTGTTTTCATCTTTGTATTAAGGAGCAAACAATATAGCATTTCAGACCACATTGTCCACCCTAAGCCAGCTTCGCTGGCGTTTAACCTTTAATATGAATGATCACTTTAATAATAGTTTGCGTATTTCTGGCTTGAACAATTTCCTTTACAGTAACTTGATGTCCTAAATATGCCCTAATATCTATTCCAGCATCTAAGGTTTCTTTTTCTTTAATACTCATATTCCCCCAAATGCCAATCCAACCTTTATCATTTAGAAATAGCTTGTATGTGTTGTGTAACATTTCCTGTGCTATTTCTTCTGCCTTTCCTTTTTCTACTCCCATAATCGTTAACTTCAAATCATTGACATCCGCTAACACCTGAACTTTTTTACGGATATACTTCTCGGGAATATCCATATCTTTTCCGTCAAACATAAGTTCTACTTCACCTTCTCTGGTAATGACCTTGAACCTTTCTCCTAGCCACTCAAATACATTATCATCATTAACATCCGCCCTGGTGATATCAATTTTTTCTATATCCTCATTCATCTTAATATTTTGTAGTATCCCTTCACTCGCAACAACCCAGCAAAAAGAGTAATTATCATTTTGATTATTGTGCTTTGTATTTATATATGTCATACGCACAGAAGCAGTAGCTAATAGTGAAGGACAATCGCAAATCTTCTCTGCTGCCATCCTTGTTCTTTCATATAAATCTTTAAACTTTTGGTCTAAAGCTTCTCGTTCTCTTTTATATACGTCATCACTTGAATACTGATTAGTTTTTGATTTTGAAATAGCTAATGTCCTATTCTCATCAATGAACTTCTTGTATGTCGGCTCTAGTTTTTTAATAATATCTTGGGTCACAATACCATCTAAGTTAGTATTCTGCATATAACTATGTATATTGTTAAAACCCTGTGTTTTTATTTTCCTATTTATTTTATCCACCATAACAGTTTTTACGTGCTCTTTAAACTTTTTTAACTCCTTTGCCATAAAATCAAGCCCCGAAGTCGTATCATAGTCTTTGTTAAATTCATTACCATCTTTAGCAAACATAAATTGTGGGCGTTTATTATATTTCAATTTTATAACTTCTGGGATTACCACTTCATCAAACAGTCCACTCTTACTGGCATCTATCATTTTTCCTTGCAAATCCTTCATGATGGCAATAGGTAAGGAATATTTCGTTAAATCCCCTTCTGCCATTCCCACATTTTCTATAGTAGAATCAATATCCGTAATCTGGCCTGTTTTGTCTTCCGATATTAAGATAAAGTCGATGACATTTTCTTTGCTCCACGGTTTACTCATAGCAGTAGCTTTATCATCATCATTTATCTGAACATATGATGAAACAATATAATCTTCTAATGTTACGATAGCTTTATCAGGGAATTTCTTATCAAAATGTCTTTTCATCTGCTTATTAATGCTTTCCAATCTGTTTTTACCCTGTAATTTCCCTTCAGCTTTAGATACATAGTTATAATTTTGCAAAAATCTTACTGATGTATCTTTGAGGTTATAATCTGTTGATAATACTAACACAGCATCCCCATCTTTATCCGCTCCACCCAATCGGTCGCACTCTGTTCCTAATGGCAGTTGAACGATATTATCAATATCTCTAATAAATTCTGCATCCTCACCTTCGTAATCTACAAAGTTTACCTTTGTAATTTCTGAATATGAAACTATAGGATTTCTAGCAAGTACAGTATTTCCTTTGATTTTCCCACCACTGTAGCATTCCTTTGCATTTAAAAATCCTTCATATTGCCAGTTCTCTTTGTCCTCTGCCCCTGCGTACCTTAAAAAAGCTAATATATCCTGCGTTATATACATATACTTTCCTTTAATATACATCCTGCCAAGACTCATATCATCGATTTTCTTATCGATTACTGCTTTAATCGTTTTAATGACCTTCCGATCAAATACCATCTTCTTATTAATCTGAATAGCTGTTATGGTATCCGCACATTCCTTTTCAAGATTCGTATCAGGATTTTCTTTCTGTATCAAATTCAAAAAGCTTTGGATATACTTTATGTCTTCCCAGTCTAGTTGCTCTTTTCGATAGATACTAAGAACCTTATGGATAATATCACCTTGTACATTCGCAAATGCTAACATATCCCATAAGCCCATGTCTAAAGCAAGCCATAACTGATAAGTTGCACGTCTATATTCTTCCTCCACTGGCATAGCAAAGTTTGAAATGCCTATGACATCATAGCCATACTTAATAAGCCTAGCCTTATAGTCGTCAATAGAAGAAAATAGCCATTCTTTTATCTCTGACCCATCTTCTTTAAGACCTGTCACATTTATTTTTGCTTTAAAGGTAGATTCTGTAATCAGTAAATCAATATCCTCAACCCTATGAACTTGTCCCCACATATCTGTAATAGTATCAATCCCATGTTTTTTATAATAGGCATGGAAATCTATAGAGGGGAAAAAACCTTTTACACATGGCAATCTTAACTGATATCCAGTAACTTTATATGGTACATCAAGTGCTTTTTTAAATTTTGATCCTAGTTCTTTACTTACAAGCCCCATACCATCAAAAACATTTTCCATGCATTCGTGATTTTCTTCAGTTACCAGCTGCAATCCTGTTGACCATTCGGTAACGGGGATTTCTCGTATTTCTTCTTCTCCAATTTCATCCGTCTGTTCTTGAATATATAACGGATAGTATTTGTCCTTATTATCTACATAAAATCTAGCCTTGGGATTCTCAAGTTCCTCGCCTTTTACCTTACAACCTACTTCTTTCCATTTCCTAACTGTTTTGTATGTTGTTTTTTGATGATTACTTTTTGTGTGTTTTTCAAGAGTACAATCATTAGCATTAACAATATCCGTTGCTGCTCTTACTGCTTTATAATAATCTTTATCTTCTTCTACCCAATCCATAAGTTCTTTATATTGCTCTTCTTCCTTTGGCGATCTAGAATATGACTTAATCATGTTTACCGTTTCATACACTGGAACTTCGCAGTCTGGAATAATACAAATACCTAAGCTTTTCATATCAACAGAAACCACATGTACATCTGTAGTGCTTAGTGCATTCCTTGTAAGATTCTTAGATATAGTACAATTAGTGGGCTCTATTCCAAGTGATACGTGCTCTTTCAAACTATCATAAAACTTGTCCCATATAAATATTTGCCTACACTCTTTATTCTGGGAACCTGAAAGTACATTATCTAAAAACACAAAATGTTCTTCCTCTTGCCTGCTTAAATAAAATCCTTTTTCTAGCAGTATTTTCAGTTTTTCATTATCAGCCTTTGAACGATTACCCCCTGTTTTAATAGTTATAATATGCAGTAGGTTCTTTTTTACCTTGTGAATATCACCTTTATTATCTGTTTTGTATTCCTCAGCATCATCATATGATTTGTTTCTAATTTTTTCATTTAAGATATAATACATCAATGTTTCACTTGTATGCACTAGCCCATCTGATGTAATCTCAAGTATTAACTTCCCATCATTGTCTTTTAAATCAGAAAGATTGTATTGCCAAATATGGTACTGTCTTTTTTTAGCAGCCACGATATCGCTCCCCATTTGCCTTTAGTTTGGTAGATTATACTGTTCTCCTTATAAAAATAGCCGAAGTTTACTTAATTACACCTCGGCTACTATCTTTCTCAAAATTCCATATTATTTAAGATCTCTTTAAGTTTCTTTAACTCCTCGGCTGATAAAGTAATTCCCTTCCCCATCTTTTCATGCTTAGAATCCCAATCTCTTAAATCATACTTAGGCTCCCTATCATTCCAACTAATCATATTTAATTCTTTTGTCCATCCTTTTGCAGATTCTGATAATACTCCAAAATTTTGTTTAATTTCATATTTTATTCCTGCCATATAAAAGTCCTTTCTATTCTAATATTCTTTTTCAAGATGATTAATCTCATCATTATTTAAATCATATAGCTTATAAACTGCCTTATCTAACTCCATCTCTAGCAATTTTAAGTTGGGATCATCTTGTTTCATTATCCTATCTACCAAATTAATGATTTTATTCTTTGTTGCTAAATCGGCACTTTCTGGTATACCAAATGGTTCTAAATACTTCGTCTTAAAATAGTAATATCCACTATTAAATGGAGTACTTGTATTTTTAATAAAATACCACATTAGCTTACTATTTAAGATACCTAAATAATATTTATAGTCACCATAATAACTTTCATTTAATACCAAGCTATATCCTCCTGCATCTGGATAATTGCTATTGTTATCTAATGTAAAATTAGGATAATTTTGTAGTTGTGGGGTTATTATTTTTACATTATCAAATATATCCATATCTCTAGCTCTATGTAAGCTATACCAATACTTTGGATTAGTTTTGTATTTCACCTTTTTTTCGACTAGATACTCTTTGAAATTTAAAATATATTTATAACCTAAGGGGTAATCACGTCTAAAATTCTCTTCTTCAAAAGGTTTAGTTTTACTTTTAGCGTCTATATAATGAGGATAAAAAGCGTATATATCACTTGATGGCACTCCATATCTTCTAATATGTTCACCTTTTAAAAGTGGCTTCATCAGCTCTCCTTCTATAGTAACATACTCATCTAACTCTTTTGAGAAACCTTTAAAAACACCTTCTTCTGAAATATCTCCTTTTAGAATAAATATATCATCTCCAACAGTAATTAATCCTTGGTATATTCCTTTGAAAATATCTTTAACTGATTTTTCTTGGCCATATATTTTATCTAATATCTCAAATTCCGTATGATTGAATTCCCACCTATCTTTGAGTAACCTATACTTTTTTCTCTTAAATTCAATATTATATAAATCTAAGTTACTTGATTCAGCATATTCTATATGTTTATTATAATTGCTATAAAAGAATATTCCTGTATAGGTTGTAGCCGTATCAAAAACCTGTGCTACCCCAAAATTAATAAACTTTTTCAATGCTACGTTTTCTTTTAAATATTTTCTAATTCCTTTTCCATACTCGGCTTTTAAAAACCGATGTGGGTGTATAAATGAAACCATACCTTTTTCATTAATTAAATCAAATGATTTTTCAATAAATACCACATAAATATCAAATTTCCCTTTTGCTGCTTCAAATTTTTCTTTAAAATAGCTTACTATCTGGCTATCTAAATTTTGTACTTTAATATATGGTGGATTACCCATAACAATATCAAAACCACCTTTTTCCTTAAAAACTTTTGCAAATTCTAACTCCCAAATAAAATATGGCATTGATTTATTATCTTTACTAGAATTATATTTTTGTAACGCCTCACTTTGCCCACTTTCTCTTAGCTTATAAATAATCAATTCATTCCTTAATATATCAATCCTATCTTTTAAAGCCTTTTTATTAACTTCATTAGTCTCATCAAAATATTGGCTTTGTTTATCAAACATTTCTTCAAGAATTTCATCAGAATCAAAAAGTAGTCGTAATTGCTCTACTACTCTCCCTGACTTTTTATTTTTATTATCCTTATCCTTTAGCAGTATGGACTTATCAAATAGCTTTATCCCTTCATATTCATCAATCAAGCTATTCCCTACATGGATATTCATATCTAGGTTAGGCAGTGGATGAGGTTCTGGGTTTTCTTCATCAATCTCTTGGTCTACAACTACTGAGAGCCATAATCTAAGTTTGGTAATATCTACTGCACTTGCTTCAATATCTACTGCAAATATACTATTTTTAATAGTATCCCATTTCATTTTATAAGGTGAACGCCATCTCCTTATAAAATCTTCCCCAAATCTCCTATCAAAAGCCCCTTCCTTATCTTTCCTAATAATATATTCTGTAATATTATAACGTGCTCTTACGATTTCATTTAGCATCCCTAATGGAAAAGCTCCTGAACCAACCGCTGGGTCTGCAACTCTTACATTTTTTAAAGCTTCATCTATTTCCACAATGTTATCATAAATTGATTGTTTGATTGTTAATGCTTTACCATATCCAACACCCGTTCTACCATCTGCATCTCTAATAATCTCACCATATAGAATAAATTCTTTTACATCTTCATAAGGAACATTTATTTCATTTACAATATAATTTATAAGGCTTTCTTGGCACATATAATGTACAATTTCCCTTGGTGTATAAAAAGCACCTTTTGATTTTCTGTCTTTAACATCAAGTAAGTTTTCAAATATTTTCCCTAACATTTCAGGGTCTACTGCGACTTCCTTATCAAGGGGTTCTGCTTCATTCATAGTAAAATTAAATCGGTCAAATATATCTAATATCCCATCTGCCAGTCTACCTTTTTCTTCTTTATTAGAAAATAGCTTGTTAGGTATTTCAAGTTTAATATCCTTCCAATTATAGCCTTCCAATGGCTCAAATAGACCACCATTTAAAAATGGTATCTTGCAATTAAACAGTTTAAAATAGTGGTGTTTTCTTTCCTTATTAAGGGCTTGATAAAAAAATGGCTCAAGATAATCATCAAAAAAGTTTTTCTTATGTATTACACAATGTTTCCATAATACATCCCTAATAAATTGCCTATATCCCTTCCCCCAAGGTTCATCGAATTTTTCATTATTAAGAAAAATAGCTGATAGGATTTCAGCCTCATGTTCAGTAAAATCTCTTGATGAAATCAGATCAATATTTAGTGTATATATACCTTTTTTATCCTCTTGATAGACCTTTTGTAAAACTTTCTTTTTGGTTTCATCTACCAAATTATATATATTAGATAATTCTTGTTTTGTAATTGTTTTAGGTACAATTTTTACACCTAACCAGCCTTTCTTCTGTATAAAGTATAAGAAGGCTAACTGTCCCATTAATTTTTTAGAGAATTGCTCTGCAAATTTATTTACTTCAAACCCTAAATTATGGGCTTCTTCTACAAAAGAGTTATCTTGCTCTAGATATTCTTTTAATTCTAAATACTTTTCCTTATATTGATTAAAGAAATCTATAGTAACACTTTCAACGCTAAATGCTTCCTCTATTTTATTTAGTGTAGGGTTATGTTTGTCATCTGCAAATATATTTAATAATTGTGACTGTGCTGTATGATTAGGCTCATTTTCACCAATAAGGTAAGAATATCTTCTAGCAGGTGTTAACTCTAATTCCAGTCCTTTATCGGTAAAAGTATAATCTAATCTTACAAAGGACAATCTCCAACTTGGTTCATCTTCTGTGTAAAACGCTACAATTGCTGCCTCTAAATTATTTTCATCAAGGATTTTAGATATGAAGTTTCTTTGCATACTCCTTGCCCGATCTATACTTGTATTTCTTTTTAATTCTACCGCAACTACAATTAAATTATTTGCTTCTGCATCCGCATATTTTGCAACAGTATAGTATGAGTTAATATGTTCTTGATATTCTTTCCATATCCCTGTACGCTTAGTTTCTGGCAACATTTCAGGCTCATTAAAAAACTCTCTAGTAAACTGTTTAAATCTATTAATATTAAACTCTTGCCCAAATGTCTCTTTTAAAATGTTTAATTTTGCAACACTCATCTATTTTACATCCCCTTTTTTAGATATGATGAAAGGATAACTTTCATATCCCCTGTAACATTTGCTTTCTTCTTACCTTTTCGTTCTTCAAAATATTTTTCAGGAACAATCCCAATGATTTCATAAAATATTTTTATGGGGTCACTCATGCCTTTGGTTGTCTTGAGAATTACTTTTGAAATAGTATCTGGGATATTTCCTTCTTCCCAAATATTTCTCATTCGTTTTATTAAAGCATCTTGGTCATCCGTAAACATCTTACATCTTGCAATTGCCTTTAAGATTTTTATTACCCCTGCATCATTACCTTTTTTTGCAGTCTTTTCTGTAACAACCTCCTCTTCTTCTGTTAAGGCTATTTCAAATCCTAGTTTGTTTAATTCTAAATGATCATAGTAAGTTTTGGGCACCCCTATTTTCTTCTCATCAGGAGCAACTTCTAGATATTGCATTGCTTGTAAAGAATATACCTCCTGCGAGTCTAGACTATTTGCAATAAAAAACTTTTTCAAAGCACCTTTCCTCAAAAAAGTTATGGTCTTATCCTCTTGAGCATCAGGAACTATTCTGCCTGTTCTTGATTTCTGTGGCAATCTCTTTATTTTTTGAAAAAGCTCCTCATTATTATCACGAACATCCCTAATGATCTTTAAATATTTCAAATCAGATACTTCGCTACTTCCTTCTGCTTCAAACGACTCTTTACTATTTAATTTAGTATATAAATTGTGTGATGAAACCTCTTCATCCTCAGATAAATATTTAAAATCCTCCCCTAATGTGTCGTGAAAGGCTTGTATTTTTAATATGATATTCTCTTCTAGGGGTAAATGAGCATTAGCCTGTGCCGTTGGGAAAAAGTTAAATACATGAATCTCATTATGTTCTGTCCCCACCCTATTAATACGTCCCACCCTTTGCATAACCTTTGTTGGGTTCCATGGTAAATCATAGTTGATAATAACATTACTCCTATGCAAGTTTATACCTTCTGCGAGAACATCTGTAGTTACTAAAAACCTTATATCATCTTTCTTTTCATATACATAATTTGGATTATAGTTGGCCTCTATTTCCTGTCTAACGGAATTCGAACCTTGTCCACTAAACGTAAGTACTTGCTGTGGATAATGTAACTCCAAGTATTCACCTACATATTCTGCCGTTTCCCTTGATTCAGTAAAGATAATAATCTTTTTATCCTTTAGCTTTAAATTTGTCTTTAACTCATGTAAAAATTGCTCTTTTTTTGGATCTTCTATAATCTCTAACCACTCATCTATAAGGCTTCTGAGCAATGCTAAATCATATCTTATAGAATCTATAAAATTATCTTTAAAAGCACTCGTCTTATAATGCTGGACTAGCTCATCCTCTACCAGTTCCATTAGTTTTTCGTCATCACCGTTATCAAGCAAATCATATACATCAATCTTTTTACTGATATAAATCTCACCACTTTGGCACATCCGTAAAAACTGTTCATATGATTTTATGAAACGCCCCAGTGTCTTTTTAAACGCTTCAAAACTACTCTCCAGTCTTTTTATAAGAATGGATTTCATAAAGCCTGAAATATTTCTTTGTGATACTAATAAGGATGCAACCTCTTTTGGCACCACCTTCAAATACGTAAGTGGCTTATATCTAGCATACGTAAGGCTTTGGATACTTGCTATGGTATGATTGAATACTTTTTCCACATCATCATCATATGTATAGACAATTTTTTCTGGAGCTCCTAATTTGGGGAACCTAAGTCCCTGTTTTTCTAAATCATCTTTGTAAAATTCCATAATCTCACTACGTGTTCTTCTAATCATTACATTTCGTAGCACTTTATCCCTTATTTTTTCCGAATTATCCTTTAAAGTCTGCGAGTATTCCTCTGAACCTTTCTCTAACTTCTTTAAGTCTCTATCTAGCCTATTAAAAAAGGCTTCTAGGTTTTTATTGTTTGGAATAGTACTGTTGTTTTTAGGTTGGAACAAATAAAGTTGGTTTGCTATATCACTTGAATAGTTGTTTTGTGGTGTAGCTGTAACTAATATCACCTTTTTGTTATAGCATATCTCATGGAGTTTTTGGAAGCTCTCTGTTTTTTGATTTCTAAATCTATGTGCCTCATCAATAAACACAAACTTTACATTTTTCATAAGTTCTTCATCTTCCAGAATACTATCTAACTTTCCTAAAGACTCTACTTTGGCTTGGGTATCAAATTGTTGTAACGTTCTTTCCCAATAATCTTTAAGTACTGGCGGACAAATAACTAATTTTCTTCCATTCAATTGTTTAGCCAACATTGCACAAATAAAAGTTTTACCCAAACCGACCACATCAGCTATAAATACACCATTATATGCATTTAAGATTTTTTTTGCCTGTGTAACAGCATCTATTTGATACTGTAGTTTCATGAACCCATCTGGCAGTATATCATCCCAAGATTCATTTTTATCTTCATTAATTTCTTCTTTAAAATATTCATATAGCGTTTTTAAAAACAATTCATATGGTGTAATATCTTCACGAATCCACGTTTTTTTATTAATTGTTTCTATATACTCATCCGTAATATCTACTGATTTCTCCCATAAGTCTTCGAACTTTTGCAATGCAAAATCTACATCTCTACTGTCTTTAAGCTCCACATTAAACTCAAGATTATCAACTAGTCCTGATTTTGAAAAGTTACTAGAGCCTGTGATAACACTTCCATACTGGTCTGGCACCTTTTCCATATCTTTTCTCATAATATATACCTTTGCATGAATGGGTGCATCAGGATATATTCTCATTTCTAATTTTCCACTTTGAATCCATTCAATAAAAGTTTTAATCCCTTGCTCAACACGGTAGCTATCCTCTGACCGTTTCATTTCATCAGCTATATCCTCTGTAAACTCATTTTTAACCTCTTTATGAGACATTTCAAAGGACATCTGTTCATTTTCAGCTTCTTGAATAATTTCTACCGTCTTTCCATCTACATTAAGTCCTACTAAAATTCTTATCTTTTCAAGATCTTCCATTGCAGGGTACATAAGGTAGAAACCACTTGTCCTAAAATAGCCCACTAACATATCATAAAACTGGGTATTAGACTTTAATATTTTGTTAAACCTATCGTATAAATTACGTTCCGATTCGTTCGTAAAGAAAGTTAGATCATTATGCATTCCCAATATTTTCACCCTTTTCCACATGTTTTAATTGCCATACACTTATTTTATTTTCACAACTAATTTTTATATGAAACTCAATTAACGTATAGTCTAATCATACCTTCATTGGTTATATATGGCAACCTCATTAATGCATTATTCTGATCTATCTAAGAAAAAACACCTATTTTCATAGGTGTTAAAAATATATGGCAAAATGAAAAACATCTTCTTCATTTCCTAGAAATAAACAGTTACATTGTCTTGGTAATTCGCCTATTAAATTCACAGGTAATATCTTATACGCTGATTCATAATTGTAAACTAAATCACTAGTCAATGTAGGCACTTTCGTCTTTCTTAAAAACGGAAAATAAGAAACTTTTTCTTCATTTGCTAAAGGCTTATTCCCCAATCCTTGCCCAAGTTGTAAGAACTGTGCAAAGTACTCCACACAATTAAACCACCCTAAAATAACTGCCCGTTTTCCTTGCTCGTTATTATCAATTTCATTAAATAGCCAATCGAAATCATCTTTGTATACCTTCCAAACTTTACTGTTTGCATAAGTCCCATGTATGGTTTTCCAGTTTTTAAGATATTTCACTTCTATTTTAAAATCCTTTGTCGAAATATAAATATCATGATTCACCTTAAACTCTTTATTCTTCTTTTTGTCTCCTACTGTATAATGTGCCATTTGTCTAAATGGATATCCTATTTTAACACATATATCCATCTCATTATATGTTTCATCAGCTATTCTCTTTAATTCCTTTTTATCTACATCTTTATAAAGCCCATTAAATTCATCAATTATAAATAGGCATGTTGATAGTAAATATTGGTCAATGGTAGGCTTGCTCATTACTTTCACCTCTTCTAAGTTTTTTCGTTGTTAGTATACCATTGTTTTACCCTTAAGTGTCGTCTTATAATAAAGAAACATAAAATAAGAGACCTAATCTCGAAAGAGGTTAGATCTCCTATTTTACAATTCCTTATACAGCCAATAACCTATACCCTATATAGCTTTATTACCGTCTCAACATGGATTGAGAGGACAGAATGAATGTCATTTGTGTATGTCCGTTCTCGGAAACATATCCACGACACTTTTTGCACTATCGGTAGACGGGAACATATCCATAGGCTTCGCTGTTTTTTGAAAAACTG
>DUUM01000372.1 GCA_012841565.1 Candidatus Epulonipiscium sp.
CCACTGCTTTAACTCCACAATCACTAAATTGGATTTACCCTTGTCATCTTTGCCTGATATAATAAAGTCTACTCTCTTAGATGTATTAGGAATATTAAATTCTATTGCTACTCCTGCATCTTCTGGAATATTTGCATCATCTAATGCCATATACATATAAATCAAGGAGTTTTCCCATGATCTAAGCTCACTTTTGTTTACCTTGCCTATTTTCGCGGTGTAAGATTCTTTTACAAAGCCCACAAGTTGCTCAGCTTTTACATCTTGGATAAACCCCTGTTTAGTATTGTGGTATATTAACATGTTTTCACTCCTTATTATTAAAGCTCATCATATTTTTCATTTCTGCCAAAACTTTTTTCAACTGGATATTTTATATTATTTTTAGCTATTTTATTTTCTAGAGATTGGGCTAAATCTATATCATTCAGCTCTGCAAACCTTAATAAACCAAATAATATATCTGCTAGTTCATCTTCTACTGCTTCTTTCTTATTTGAAAAGATCTTTTCAATGTCTTTTTCATTCTTATATCTAAAAACACTTAAGAGTTCCGAAGCTTCTGTAGAAATCATTATTGCTAGGTCTTTGGGATTATGATATTGCCTCCAATTTCTTTCTTCACAAAATCGACTTACTATAGCTTGCAAATCAGTTATTGTATTGTTTTTATCATTCATATCCTGAGCCTTCTTTCTAATTGCTGTATTAATATTACTATACTACATCAACAGTCAAATTTCATCTTTATTTACAATATTCTATCAGTTTAGAAGGCTAATTGACATAAGGCTTAAACCCCACCGTATTAATGGCTAAATTAGCCATCATATGGACCAGCCAGGAATTATATATATTGTTGCTTTTTTCATTTAAATAGTTAAATATAAGCGCCCCTACAAATAATCCGGTCATGGCTATTACAAATATAATGGGCTTAAACCAGCTGCCCATTATGGCCACATGGTAGATGGAAAAAACAAGCGCACTGGATATATATGCAAACTTTCTTCCACCTGTTTTTTTAAGGTTTAAAAATATAAATCCTCTAAAAAAGAACTCTTCTAAGAGTGAATTCACAAAGGAGATATACAAGGCAACCCATAGGAAGTTTTCCTGGTTCACACTTACATTTTTATCTAGTAATTCTATAATATTAGATAAATCAATAAAGTCCTTTAAAATAAAATAAGCTGTTAATATTACTACATACACCCCTATGCCTAATACAAGGGATGCCACTAAATCCTTTTTTAATCTTATCTTAAAATTATCTCTTATTTTTATATTTTTATCGTATAAGGTATAGACCACTGGCAAGCCTAGGAACATGATTATTTTGATTGCCGATTTTTGAAAATATCCAGTCATGCCAGAGCCTTCAAAAATATACATGATTAAAATTGATAGTACTGATATTCCTAATATTCCTTTAACAGATTTACTTTTATTTATCATTGCTTGCCCCCTATCATAACTCCTGCTCATATGTTTATTTCTTTGTTATTGATATATCTTTGTTTCCTTGTCATAATAATTATACAGATACAGAAATATATATTACATTGTTTTGCATATACTATTCAGGAGGGTTAAAGTTATGGCTACTTTGGAGAGTGATACTATGAAGAAAAAAACAATCAGCGTTTCTAAAAAGCGTCAAATTACTATACCGTTACAATTTTATAAACATTTAAATCTTGGTAGCGAAGTAGAGTGTTCCTTAGAAGATGGCGCGATTTTAATTAGACCGGCTCATAGGGGTACGGCTGAATTTTCCGTAGAAATATTGAAGGACCTAGTTGATCAAGGATATTCAGGGGATGAATTAATTAAGCACTTTGAAATACAAAGTAAAAATATTAAAACAGC
>DUUM01000373.1 GCA_012841565.1 Candidatus Epulonipiscium sp.
AAACCAATAAAAAAGGGGAGATTAAGATGATACCCTAGGTGACTATGATGCAGACCATTATACAATAAGATTTAACAAAATATACGGTACTATTCACACAACTTGTGTAATGGTACCGTATATTTCATCTATTTATGTTATTATTGATATGAGGAGTTAGAATAATCAAGAAATATGCAATTACCTTTAATATTTTTTAGAAACAATTGATGCAATATTCAACTTAAACATGAAATATAGACAATGGTAGCGTATAATGGTATTAACATCCAACTGAGGTGTGAAAATACAAGTGTAGTTAGGATTCAATTAACTATTGCACGAATAAAGAGACATTATCTTTTTGTGTGGGGAAGGTAGGAGAAAGAATGAAAATAGCGCGGTTTTGTGAAAAAACAAATTCAGTACAGTCTGTAAAAGAGCATTTGGATAATGTTAGCAAACTTTCTAGCAAAAGGGCTGAAAATATAAACTTAGCCAACACTGCCTATCTTATAGGATTATTGCATGATATGGGGAAATTAAGCACTGAATTTCAAGCATACATAAAAAAACAAATGACAGATAAAGATAAAAATAATAAGAACACTAAAGTAGATCATGCGGTATATGGTGCAAAATATATCTATGATAAATATAAGAATGGAAACAAGATGGAGCAATATAGTTCCCAGGTCATGTCGTTAGTTATTTGTTATCACCATGGTGGACTTCCAAATTGTATTGATACAAACAATAAAATAGCACTAATAAGAAGAATTGAAAAACTATGCGATATAAGCTATCAAAAAGTAAAAAAAGAATTCCAAAACATTTATAAACAAGAAAAACTAGAAAAGTTATTTTCTGAAGCTAATAAAGAAATTGAAACCTTCTTGAAAAGGATTTCCTACGGCGCATCGGATAAGGGTAATATTCCGTTCGAAGTTCACTTGCTTATTAAAGTACTTTATAGTCTTATAATCGATTCAGATTGGTTAGATAGCTATTTATTCGAAATTAAAAAACCTTATTATGAGGGAATAGACTTAAGTGAAGATATAGATTTGTATATTCAAAATCTACAAGTGAAATTAGACCAATTCAAGAAGCTAATACCGATTAGTGAAAAACAAAGGGTTGTATTTGATAAAAGAAATGAGATTGCAGATGATTGCCAGGAACGATCCAATGCCCCTACGGGGATCTACACATTAACCGTACCAACAGGAGGCGGAAAAACAATTTCCAGCCTAAGATTTGCACTAAACCACGCAAAGAGCCAAGGAAAAGAAAGGATATTTTATATAGCACCATACACAAGTATAATCGAGCAAAATGCGGGAGAGGTTAGGGGAATACTAAAGTGTGGTGATAACTTATTAGAATATCATTCTAATATTTTAAGTGATCCTGCAAAAGAAGAAATGGTATATGAGGATGGACAAGATATAAAAATATTAAGTGATAGATGGGATTATCAGTTTGTCTTTACCACAATGGTACAATTTTTAAATACTTTATATGCTTCACCTTCATCAAATATTAGAAGGCTACAAAGTCTTCCAAATTCAGTAATAATCTTCGATGAAGTTCAATCGATTCCCTTACACTGTATATCTTTATTTAATGGAGCTGTTAATTTTCTGAATAAATGTTTGAATTGTACCATTGTTTTATGTACGGCCACGCAACCAGTTTTACATGAGCTTAATAGGCCTATAAGATTATCAAAAAATCATGAAATTGTAAACAATGTTCCAGATGCATTTGAAAAATTAAAGCGTGTTAAAGTTGTAGATAAAACCAGGCCAGAGGGATACGACTACCAGGAAGCAGCCAACTTCATAATGGATAGTCAAGAGAAAAATTCAAGTATTTTACTAATTGTCAACACTGTTAATACAGCAGAGAGTATCTATACATTACTTGAAAAGTCTGATTTTAAAGGTAGGCTTTATTACTTAAGTTCTAATATTTGCCCATCCCATCGAATGACAGTTGTGGATGAGATGAAGGAATCGCTCTTTAAGAAAGAAGCTACTATTTGTATAAGCACTCAAGTAATAGAATGTGGTGTTGATATAAGCTTTAATTGTGTAATAAGGAGTCTTTCTGGGCTTGACTCTATTGCTCAGGCATCGGGTAGATGCAATAGGCATGGAGAGGTTGAAGAGACGGAAACATATGTTATAAATTTTCAGAAAGAATGCGAAAATACAACGAGGCTTAAATCTATTGAGATAGGAAAAATAAAAACAACAGCTATCCTTGATTTATATAAACGAGATCCTATAAAGTTCGATTCTAGTTTGTTGTCTACAAAAGCAATATATCAGTATTTTAGAAGATTTACAAAGGAAAAATCTGTAGAGAAAGAATTTGATTACCCTATTGCTAAAAGAGGAGGCACAATTTACAACCTATTATCATCCAATCAGTCCTTAAGAAGACTATACGATGCAACTTCTGATACTATGTACAATCTTTATTTTTGTTTTCAATTTAAGGATGCAAGAAAACACTTTAAGGTGATAGAAGATAACACGAAGGCCTTGATAGTACCTTACGAAGAGGGAAAAGAATTGATTAATGATCTAAGTTCCTCTTTGAACTTTCAAGAGAAAATAAAGGCTTTAAAGAAAGCCCAAGTTTATTCAGTGAATGTTTTTGAATATAAGTTTAAAATTTTAGACGAACTAGGTGCCATTAGTACATGTGATGTAGAAGGGGTGTACATATTAAATGATGGATTCTATGATGAAAATAAAGGTATTACTCTAGAAAAGAAATTAAAACCACTATTTTTGTAAAGGAGAGCCAAAATGAGAAACAGTATAACTTTTAAGATCACAGGGGATTATGCTTTATTTACAGACCCAGTAACAAAAATTGGAGGAGAAAAATCGACAGCAATGTTACCGACATATCAGGCTTTGAAAGGTATATGTGAATCGATATACTGGAAGCCCTCAATCATCTGGGTTGTAGACCGGGTAAAAATTATGAACAAGATACAAACTGAATCTAAGGGAATTAGGCCTGTTAAATATAATGGCGGCAATGATTTATCAAGGTATTTATATTTAAAGGATGTGGCATATGTTGTAACAGCACATTTTGAATTTAACTTTAATAGGCCTGAATTTAAAGTAGACCATAATGAAAACAAACATTATTTTATTACAAAAAGATCCTTGGAGAGAGGGGGAAGAAGGGACGTATTCCTTGGGGTAAGGGAGTGCCAGGCATATGCCGAACCAGCCAATTTTAATAATGAAAAAAGTTACTATGAAGAAATGGGGGAGATGGCGTTTGGTATGCAATATCATTCTTTAAGTTATCCAGATGAAAATGGTAAGAATAAGCTTTTAACAAAGTTTTGGTATCCTAAGATGGTTGATGGGGTCATTAATTTTTGTAGGCCAGAACAATGTCCTAAGGAAGTTAAAATTAGGGATATGGCCCCTAAGGTATTTGATGCAGAAAATTATTCTGGTTTAAAAGAAAGGCAATTACTAGAAGGATATAATGAGGAGGTGATTGAGCGTGAGCTGGATAACAATGCTAGATGAAACATATGACAATATCAAAAAACAAAATGGTGACGGTCTGCTAGCAGTTGCTCATTCAGAGCAAAATGCTCATATTGAGATTATATTAAACGAAGATAGTGTTATGATAGGAGCTAATTTTGTGGCAAGGGAAAATGCAGTTACATTAATTCCAGTAACAGAAGCTTCAGCTAGCAGAAGTAGTGGAATAACACCCCATCCGCTATGTGATAAACTTCAATATTTGGCAGGGGATTATGAAGACTATACGGATAAAAAAGGAATAAAGCATCATAGTGCATATATGGAGCAATTAGGGAAATGGAAAGAATCTAGTTATAGTAATAAAAAGGTAGAAATTATCTATGATTATTTAATCAAGGGGAATTTAATTGAAGACTTAGTTAGATTCAAAATACTATCTTTGGAAGCTAATGGTAAACTTGCAGATAAGTTTGATGCAGGTGATATAAAACTTTCAGTAGGTAAACAATTAGATTCCTTTATAAGATTTAGGGTGATTACCCTTGAAGATGATGAAGAGACTGTTTGGGAAGATGAAAAGCTGAGAAAGGACTATACAGAGTTTTATCTTTCTCAACAAGAAGAAGTGGGTTTTTGTTATGTGAAGGGGGAAATGGTGGCCTGCACAAGCAACCACCCATCTAAAATTCGGCATTCAGGGGATAAGGCAAAAATAATATCATCTAATGATACATCTAATTTTACATTCAAAGGTAGGTTTAAGACTGCCCAAGAAGCCATGACCATAGGTTATCAAGTGTCTCAGAAGGCACATAATGCTTTAAAATGGTTAATAAAAAATCAAGGACAAAAGGTTGGGGAGAAGGTTTTTGTTTTATGGGGGACAGAAGCTCAAAAAACACCAGAGGTTTTTGGGGATACATTTGATTTTATTGATGGTTTCATGGAAGATTATTTAGATTCAGAAGAAGTGGACATTACAGGAATAGAATTATCCAAACAATTCAACCAAGCAATATTAGGTTATAAAAATGCCATCAAACCAAATACAAAGCTTGCATTAATGGGTGTTGAGGCAGCTACAACAGGTAGAATGTCCATCATATTTTATCGTGAATACAATGGACTAGATGGCCATGAGTTAATGACGAATATAGAAAATTGGCACAGAACATCATCGTGGAATCACAGATATAAGTTTAAGGACAAAAAGAATGTAGCCTTTAATGGGGCTCCTTCTTTAAGGGATATAGGGACAGTGGCATATGGAACCGATAGAGGCAAGTCCATAGAAGCAGATGCTAAGGTATTATCCAATGCGGTTGAAAGATTACTAGCATGCGTAATAGATGGTAGTAAAATACCAAAGGACATTCCAATAAGGATTATTGAAAGGGCTAAGCGCCCCCAAAACTACAAAGAAGTATACACATGGTTAAAGGTGCTAACGATTGGGTCTGCTATGTATAGAAAGTATTTATACGATTATAAAAAGGAGGAGTACACGATGGAAGTGAAGGAAACTAATAATTTAGCCTATAATTGTGGTAGATTACTAGCAGTTGCCGATGCCATAGAGAGTTGGGCTCTAAGGGAAAGTAGCGATGGTGGTTCCATCAGAACAACAAATGCAATGAGGTATTTTACAAGGTTTTCAATTTCGCCATGTAAAACATGGGGGATCATTAATGACAAGCTTAACCCCTATAAACAAAGGTTAGGTGCAAAAGGTGGCAAATTATATAAACTTTTAGGAGAAATTTCAAGCTTGATAGATCCGGAAGAATTTGAAAAAGCTGTAAACTTAGATGGGTGTATGATATTAGGATTCGATACTCAAAGACAAGCATTATTTAATACAAGTAGAAAAGAGAAAAATGAGGAGGAATTATAAATGGGTGTATTAAAAAACAAAATTGACTTTAAAGCGATTATTACAGTGGAAAATGCAAATGCAAATGGTGACCCACTCAATGGGAATATGCCGCGCACTACAAATGATGGTTTGGGGGAAATATCTGATGTTTGTTTGAAACGTAAAATTAGAAATCGTCTAATGGATTTAGGAGAGAATATTTTTGTTCAATCAGACGACAAAAACAATGATGGCTTTACTAGTCTTAGAGATAGGGCAGATGGAAATGAAACCTTGAAAGCTGAACTAAAAAAAGGGAAAAAAGCTAATAAGGAAATTTATGCAGAATTAGCAAATAAAGAGTGGATTGACGTAAGAAGTTTTGGCCAAGTTTTCGCATTTAAGGGATCAGAATTATCTTTAGGAATTAGAGGACCTGTATCTTTGCATCCAGCATTTAGTATAGATCCTGTTGATGTATCTAGTATTCAAATTACAAAAAGTGTTAATAGTGAAGGTGGATCTAGTGGTAAAGCCTCAGATACTATGGGCATGAAACATAGAGTGGATTTTGGCGTATATATTCTAAAGGGCAGCATTAATGTTCAATTAGCAGAGAAAACAGGATTTACAGAAGAAGACGCTGAAAAGATACAAGAAGCCATACGAACCCTATTTGTAAATGATAGCTCAGCGGCAAGGCCGGAGGGGAGTATGAATATTCACAAATTGTATTGGTGGAAGCATAATAACAAAATAGGTCAATATTCAACCAAAAAAGTCCATGAAAGCATAAAAATAATAAAAAAGGATGGTGTTACTTTTCCAAAAAGTATGGAGGACTATGATATTATTGAGACAAGATTAGATGGATTAGAGTGTAATATGTCCAATGGAATATAAGCAAAAGGAATATTTAATGCTATCTGGAATCCAGCATTTTGCATTTTGTAGGCGGCAATGGGCATTGATTCACATAGAAAATCAATGGCAAGAAAACTACCATACTGCAGTTGGAAAGGTATTTCATGAAAAAGCACATGACAATACTTTTGTTGAAAAAAGGGGAGATACAATTACTTCACGCGCTATTCCTATTCACTCTACCGAGTTAAAAATTAGTGGAGAATGTGATATTGTTGAATTTAGGAAAAATTTGAATGGAGTAGAAATCAATGGATATGAGGGCCTTTATATACCTTATCCCATTGAATATAAAAAAGGTTCCCCTAAAAAAACAGATATAGATATTTTGCAGCTTGTTGCACAGGCAATGTGCTTAGAAGAAATGTTTCTTTGTGATATAGATAGGGGATATATTTATTATGGGAAAACTAGGCACAGAGAAGAAATCGTTATTTCAGATGAGTTAAAGAATAAAGTGAGTACAATGGTAAAAGAAATGCATATGATTTTCAAACAAAGCTATACACCAAAAGTAAGACTAACAAAAGCATGCAATTCCTGCTCCCTTAGAGAGGTTTGTTTGCCAGAGTTATCTACGGTTAGGAGTGCAAAGTCATATATAGAAAAAAATATAGAGGAGGCATAGTAAAATGAAAAAATTGCTTAACACTCTTTATATTACTACTCCTGACCGGTATCTATCGCTAGATGGAGAAAATGTTGTAATTTTGGATAAAGAAGAGACGATAGCTAGGTTCCCATTGCACAATTTAGATGGCATTATAACTTTTGGATATACAGGAGCTAGCCCAGCACTTATGGGAGCGTGCGTAAGGAGAAATATTTCACTTTGTTTTTTGACATGGTATGGAAAGTTTCAAGCAAGGGTAGTGGGTGAGACTTATGGAAATGTATTATTAAGAAAAGAGCAGTATCGTTTGTCAGATGATTTGCAGCAAAGTAACGATATAGCAAAGAATATTATAACTGGTAAGGTATACAATTCCAAATGGATAATTGAAAGGGCAATTAGGGATTATCCCATGATTGCAGATACAGCAAAACTAAAGGAAAAATCTGTATTTCTATCTAACTCCTTAAGACGATTAAGGTGTGTTAAAGACCTTGAAGAATTAAGAGGTGTTGAGGGAGAGGCAGCAGCAGTATACTTCTCTGCATTTGACAATCTAATTCTGCAACAGAAGGATGCATTTTTCTTTAGAACAAGAAATAGAAGGCCTCCAACAGACAAAGTTAATGCAATGTTATCATTTGCATATGCACTTTTGGCAAATATGTGCAGCTCAGCACTTGAAACAGTAGGACTAGATCCATATGTTGGTTTTTTGCATAGAGATAGGCCTGGTAGGGCATCTCTTGCATTAGACTTGATGGAGGAATTTAGAAGTGTATTTGCAGATAGATTTGTACTAACCTTAATAAACAAACGAATGATTAAGGATAATGATTTTATTGTGAAAGAAAATGGCGCTGTTATTCTAAAGGATGAAGCGAGAAAATTATTTTTAACATCATGGCAGAATAAAAAACAGGAAACCATAACTCATCCGTTTTTGGAGACGAAAATAGAGTGGGGATTAGTGCCGTATGTTCAAGCACTGTTACTGGCCAGATATATTCGTTGTGATATAGATGAGTATCCACCATTTATGTGGAAGTAGGTGATAAAATGTTAGTAGTAATAACATATGATGTTAGCACCCTAACACCAGAAGGAAAAACTAGACTTAGAAAAGTTGCAAAACAATGTGTAAATTATGGGCAAAGGGTTCAAAACTCAGTCTTTGAATGTAGGTTAGATCATTCAAAAGCCGTTGAAGTAAGAAATATTCTTTGTAAAATTATTGACCCTAAAACAGATAGTCTTAGATTTTACTATATGGGAAATAACTATAAAGAAAAAATTGAACATTTTGGGGCTAAATCAATTATAGATCTTGATGGACCCCTATTGTTGTAGGTGCGAATTATAAGTGAACATAAAAAGACTGGAGGACTCGCACCTTAAAAGTGAAGGAATTATATATTTTTTTGCATTAAGTTTTCTCATATCGTATAAATTTGTAATGTTTTAAGCAATACCAACAAGTGATCGGAGTATTAGGGTAATTAATTTGTTGGTATTTGCCGTCGCACTCCCCGTGAGTGCGTGGATTGAAATAAGCTATACGACAAACAAAAGGCACTCAATGATGTCGCACTCCC
>DUUM01000374.1 GCA_012841565.1 Candidatus Epulonipiscium sp.
AAGGAATTGTTGGGAATACAGATGCAATGGGAGTCTGGATTTCGGGCTTCTTTGGAAGTGGTAAGTCACATTTCCTAAAAATATTATCCTACCTATTAGAAAACCGTGTTGTAGATGGAAAGACAGCTCTGGATTATTTTTTAGAAGATAAAAAGATAAAAGATGAAATAGTACTTGCAGATATGAAGCTTGCGGCTAATGTATCTAGCGATGTTATTTTGTTTAATATTGATTCCAAAAGTGGAATGGGAGATACCCAGAATAACAAAGAGGCTATCCTCTCTGTGTTTCTAAAGGTTTTCAATCAACATTTAGGTTTTTATGGCGCAAATCCCTTTTTAGCCGATTTAGAAAGGCAACTTTCAGATGAAGGGAAGTATGAAGAATTCAAGAGAACATTTGCAGAGATACGTGGCAAAGAATGGTTAGACTCTAGGCATCAGTTTAGGTTCATTCAGGATCATGTATGTGAAACACTAGTTAAGATTGGCTATATGAGTATGGATGCTGCAAAAAACTGGTGTGAAACCTCTACAGGTACCTACAATATTGATATTACAACTTTTGCAAATATGGTTAAGAAATACATAGATCAAAAGGGAAGTAACCATCACATTGTATTCTTAGTAGACGAAATTGGCCAATACATTGGTGATGATTCAAAGCTGATGCTAAACCTACAGACGGTTACAGAAGACTTAGGATCAGCTTGTCATGGTAAGGCATGGGTAGTTGTAACAAGCCAGCAAGATATTGATAGCATTACAAAAACAATCGGAAACGACTTCTCTAAGATCCAAGGCCGATTTGATACAAGGCTTTCTTTATCATCAGCAAATGTCGACGAAGTTATAAGAAGAAGAATACTTGAGAAAAATGAAACAGGTAAGCAAACATTAAGACTTCTTCATGATGAGAAAGATACTATTATTAAGAACCTTATTATCTTTAACGATGGGATAGAGAAAAAATTATATTCAAATAGGGATGAATTCTCAGCAGTTTATCCTTTCGTGCCTTATCAGTTTAACCTAGTGGCAAGTGTACTGACCTCAATAAGAACTCACGGGGCAAGTGGTAAGCATTTAGCCGAAGGTGAGCGCTCTATGTTGGCTCTTTTTAAAGAGGCTGCTATGAAGATTATGAATAAATCTGATGGAGCCATTGCGCCATTTAACTTGTTTTATGATGCCCTTGAGCAGTTCCTAGATCATAGCCATAAAGGGGTTATCATTCGGGCCTATGATAATGAATACTTAAACCCAGATAAATCAGATGATTGTTTTGATGTGAGCGTTTTAAAAACACTTTTTATGATTAAATATGTTAAAGAAATTGTTGCTAATTTAGATAATATAACCAGCCTGATGGTTTCAAGTATTGATGATGATAGAATTGCCCTTAGAGATAAAGTAGAAGAGACACTAAAACGCCTTACGCGTCAAACGCTAATCCAGAAATCAGGAGAGATATATGTATTCTTAACTGACGAGGAGCAGGAGATTAACAGGGAAATAGAAAGCCAAAACGTTGAGATATCAGAAATAATCGGAAAAGTATCAGAGATGATTTTTGATGGATTATATGCAGAGAAAAGGTATCGTTACCCGGCGTTTAATGGCCGTTATAACTTTGCTTTTAATCAGCTTGTAGATGATAGACCCTATAAAGCAAATCAAAACCATGATATCTCACTTAGGATCCTAACGCCGAATTATGAGTCAGGAACAGATGAAACGACCCTTAGAATGATGAGTGGTCAAAGTCAATGCGTTATTGTTGCATTGCCAGATGACAAAGCATTTTTAGATGAGATTCGTTCGGCTTTAAAAATTGAAAAGTATTTGAGATTAAATACAACTAATATCATGACAAAACATGAGCAAATTAAGGACGCAAAACGTGGTGAAATGCGTGAGAGAAACTCAAATGCTCGCATTTTCTTATCTGAGTCATTAAAAGAAGCTGATATTTATACCAATGGTGACAAGGTGCAAAATACTTCGAAAGATGTAGTTGTGCGTATTAATGATGCCCTTAGTAAGCTTGTCCATACCGTATTTCATAAGCTATCTTATATTGATAAGGCTATGGGAGAAACCCATGTTAGGTCAGTCTTAAAAAGCATTGATAATAATCAGATTTCTATTGAGGGAAGTAATCAAATACCCAATAGACTTGCTTTACAAGATATACTGGATTTTGTCAGTATTAATACGCAAAGACATGCAAAAACATCTATGAAATCCATAATGGATCGTTTTACAAGAGCGCCATATGGATTTATAGAAGATGATATTCAGTGGCTAATGGCTAAGTTGTTTAAAGACGGAGACATTGCCTTATTTATGAATAATGATGTGGTTACATTACTCACAAAATCTGAGGATGAAGTATATCACTATCTAAGCCGAAAACAGTATATTGAAAAATTACTTACTGAAAAAAGGGAAAAAGCAAATGATAGGCAGAAAAAAGCTGTTAAAGAAATCATGAAAGAATTATTTAATGTAACACCTGTAAGCGATGAAGATGATTCTATGTTAAGAAGCTTTCAACAATATGCAAGCAACTTAAAAAATGATATTGAAAAGTTAGAGATATACTATAGTAATGAACCTAGCTATCCAGGTAAAGCTATTGTGAAAGATGGAAAATCCATACTGATGAACTTGTTAGACATTAAATACTCGGCAGAATTCTTTAAGAAAGTCGATGGTACTTTGGATGATATATTAAATTTTGCTGAAGATTATGAGTCTGTGAAGGCCTTCTTTGGTGGGGAGCAAGTGGAAATTTGGAATAGGAGTATACGTTTGATTAAAATATATGACGATAGTAAGACGTTTATAGTAAGTAAAGAGATTGAAACGGTAGTTGCTGATATAAAGGCAATTATGAAAAACGTATCACCCTATAGTGAAATTAGAAAGATGCCTGAGCTTCTCGACAATTACATGAACCTTTATAATGGAATGCTTAATAAAATAGAGAAGCCTGTTCTTGCTGCTATTAAAGAAGCGCATTCCCGTGTAGTGAGAGAACTAGAAGGAAAAAAGTGCAAAGATAAATTTGCGGAAACCATAAATGAGCGTTTTAGAGAAATTACAGAAAAGGCAAAGAGTTGTAATAATGTAGCTACCTTGCAAAATATAAGGATTGAAGCAGA
>DUUM01000375.1 GCA_012841565.1 Candidatus Epulonipiscium sp.
AATCCATTTGTTACCTCGCTTCCTAACATGTCCACGCATAAAATCACTCCTTTGTATTTTTTGATAAGAATAAGAGAGGTACTCAGCTGTTGCACCCCTCTACATATTCTTATAATTTAAAATTTTGTTTATCCTCATGCCTTATAGTTTTGTTTTTACTTATCGTTGGCAATATTATTATCCAAAATGGGAGGGATAATAGTCCTGTAAAAAAGCCAATTATAACATTTGCATCTTCAAAATTCTTGTAAACTAGCACATACCATATAACTAATAGATAAACCATAAAACTAAATACAGTGATTATTATTTTAAAAAACTTCCTTATGTCTAATTGTTTAGGGTAGGTTTCAGGCCTTTGCATATTAATAACCCCCTTTTATTATCTTAAACTTAGTACTGCAACTAATTTTCCTAGTATTCTTAAATTACCGTTAGTGTAAACCATTGGAGCATAAGACTTATTTTCCGCTTGTAGTATGATTGTTCCATTATCTTTATGGAACTTCTTTAAGGTAGCTTCACCTTCAATAAGGATGGCCCCTATCTCCCCACTCTCTAGCCAGTCTTGTTTGCGTATAAATACAATGTCGTTCTCGTTTATCCCAGCGTTAATCATACTGTTTCCCTTTATCCTTAAGGCAAAGTCTGCTTTAAGCTTGCTATCTATATTGAAATAATCTTCAATGTTTTCTTCTGCCAGTATTGGGAGCCCTGCTGCTATGGTCCCTAGTAGTGGTATCTTATTAAAAGAAGGTAGTGTTTTCATAATATCTGACATTCCCATAATATAAGATGGATTAACGTCAAATAGTTCCGATAATTTTTCTATAGTAGATCTTTTTAGGTTAGTAGTCTGTCCATTTTCCCATTTGTGAACCGCCGCTCTTCCTACACCTAGCTTATTACCTAACTCTTCCAGGGTCCATCCTTTTGATGTCCGTAATTCCTTTATTCTGTCTTTGGCATCCATTGTGACACCTCCTTTGTATCTAAATTTTACTATATTGTTATACATATTGCAATAGTTTGGGCAAAAGTTTCAAAAAAAGATACAAAAACACTTGCGTATATAATTCGACTGTGGTACACTTAATGTATCCTAATAAGATACAAAACGACACAAGAGAGAGGGGGAAAGGAATGAATACTAAGAAGTTAAAGTCTATAATGGCACTTCATGGGGATACTGGTGGGATGCTAGCTAAGGCAATAAACCTATCACACACAAGGTTTTCCGCTAAATTAAATGATAAAAATGCAGAATTTACACAAAGCGAAATGCAAACGATTAAGGATAGGTACAACCTAACACCGGAAGAAGTAGATGATATTTTTTTTAATTACACTGTATCTTAATTAGATACAAAAACATAAAGAGAGAAAAGGAGAAAATATGAGTGAATTAATTAATATCGGAAGCAAGGAAGGGAAATTAGTAGTTAGTAGCAGAGAGATAGCAAAGAATTTCGAGAAAGAGCATAAGCACGTTATGGAAGCAGTAAGAAATCTCATGGCCGAAAATTCGACAGTGAAAAGTTTGGTCATAGAAAGCGAATATGTAAATTTAAGGGGTCAAGCTTTCACGGAATATCTTTTAACTAGGGATGGATTTACATTATTAGCGATGGGCTTTACAGGCAAGAAAGCTTTAGAGTGGAAACTCAAATATATAGAAGTGTTTAACAAGATGGAAAAAGAATTGACAGCACCTAGAAAATTATCCGCAATAGAACAATTAAGATTACAAAATGAAGTATTAGACGACCATGATGAAAGATTAGGCTATTTGGAAAATAATATGACAGTTGATTTTGGTCAGCAAAGAAAGCTACAAGATAAGGCAAAGAGTAAAGCCATTAAATGTTTAGGTGGAATGAATAGCCCAGCTTACAAGGATAGGGGAACAAGGTCTAAAACTTTTGCATCAATATGGAAAGATTACAAAGATTATTTCCAAATTGGTAGTTATAGGGATACTTCAAGGGTTGATTTTGATAAAGCAATGAACTACTTGCACGATTGGCAAGCACCAGGGCGGTTACTTAGAGATATAGAGGATTGCAATAGACAAATAGGCTTAGAAGCATAGGGGGAATTTAAATATGGCGAAGTTTATAGAGATTGATAACCACATCATTAATATCGAAAGCATCAGTAAGGTGGAGTTTATATCAGATGATATTTTTCTAGGAGATTTTAAAGTCGGCGAGAACGGTCAACCTTTGTTTGATTGGTACAGCTTTACATTCGCAAAAGTAGTTTTGTTTTCAGGTGAAGAAATAGAGCTAACTGTAGATTTATATTACTTGGAAGATGGCCAATCAGAAGATAGTTGGTATAAAGAAAATAGGTCAACGATAAATGTAACTTGGTTCAGATTAATTGAAGCCTTAGGAGAAGTTACAAAGGTTACAGAGTGTTAGGACAAGGGAGGGATAACAATGACACCTGGAATGATTAGATCCACATTGCCGCCAAGGTTAACAGTTAACCAAATAGCAGAATTCATGGGAATGTCAATTAGTTGGGTATACGAACAAACTTACCAAGGTAAGCTGGTGGCCCTGCAACCTAAAAAGGGCTATGCGGTTAGGATTTGGAAAGAAGATTTTATTAAGTTTTTAGAAAATGAAGGGCTATTGAAAGGAGATGTAAAGGGATGAAATTAAATGACGCAGACTGGCTAACAATACAATTTGCACTAGAAAATGAGATTAGGTGGATGAAGGAGTATCAAGAAAGTCCCCGCGAATATGTTGCAAATTCTGCTAAAGAACATGTAAAAAGGTATGAAGCAGTATTGAAGAAGATGAAAGAAATGGGGTTACATCATGATTAAAGTATTGAGTTTGTGGACACTAAAGATACTAGGTGTAAGCCTAGCAACTTACGGAGTTATATGGATCTTATTTTTTATGAAT
>DUUM01000376.1 GCA_012841565.1 Candidatus Epulonipiscium sp.
AATAAACAACATATAACAATAGAGGTGAAAAAATGTCATCAATTGCATCACTAGGACGAGTTGTTTCGGGGCTTACTGCAAGTCAAAGAGGACTGCAAGTAACATCCCATAACATTACCAATGCGAATACGCCAGGATACATACGCCAACAATTATTACAACATGAGAGCCAATATATGGACATAGGCAGTAGTGGGCAAAGATTGCAAGTTGGAATCGGCGTAACAATGAGCGAAATACGCCAAATTAGAGATGAATTTGCCGACCGTAGATTTCGAACTGAAAACTCCGTACTTAGCTATTATGTAGCGAAAAAAGATGCTATAGATGAAATGGAAACAATCTTTGGGGAGCCTCACGGGGAGGCACTAAGCAAGACTATTAATGATTTTTGGAGCCAAACCCAAAAGCTTGCAACCAACCCAGCGGGAATCGAAGAACGTATGGCATTTATTCAAAGCGCTGATGTATTTGTAAAACAAGCCAATCACATACAAAATCAATTAATTGAATATCAAAACAACCTAAATACCCAGGTTAAAGATACGATAAAAAATGTTAACAATCTAACAAGGGATATTCAAAGTTTAAATGAAAGCATTGCATATTATGAAATTAATGGGGATCATGCCAACGATCTAAGAGATCAAAGGAACCTTTTATTAGATGAATTATCATCCATTATGGAGATTCAATATAGAGAAGAAAAAGATGGAAGAGTTATTGTAACAGGCGAAGGAGTAACCTTAGTTGATAAACAATTCAGAGCCGAAATGACAACGGCGCAAGCAGCACCCAAAAGCCCTTTTGTGAAACCAATTTGGAAAGACCTGGGGACAGATGTATACCGAATGGACCGGGCAGCTACATCCATTAGTGGAAGAGATACTGGGAAATTAAAATCTTTATTAATGATGCGCGGGAATGGTCCGGCTAACAGTGGTACAGGTTGGGATGAAATTTCTATTAACGATAAACTATCTGTTGACAGTGATGCGAATGCTTACCTAATTCCAAAAATACAAAAGAAATTTGATCTCTTTGTTAAAACACTGGCAGAAACAATTAATAGTATATTTAGACCACATAACCCTGATAATCCAACTGATCCACTGGATAAAACAACATGGCCTTGGGGGCAAGGGGAAGACAAAGAACAAGGAACTATACTCTTTGTAGCCATTAGACCTACACCACCTGACGATCCAGCAGACGATACGGACCCTACATCAGGTATGGGGGCAGGTAATATTCAAATTAATCCTAAACTTTTAGAAAGTGGAGGATATAACTACCTCCCAACGTCTATGACAGGAGATGAAAGTGACACCCAAGTTATAGAAAAATTATTAGAAAAATGGAATGATAATAGAGAATGGTTTGTGGATCCAACAGATCCGGATAATGAAGCGAGTCCCTTAAAGAAAACTGCCACATTTAGAGCTTTTTACTCAGAACTTATTGCAGAGCTTGGGGCAGAAGGTAGTGAGGCAACAGGGCGCACGCAAGAAAAGGTAATTTTAATTGCAGACATTGATAATAGTAGGCAATCTATGGGCGGCGTTTCAACAGATGAGGAAATGACCAATATGATGAAATATCAATACTCATACAATGCAGCAGCGCGTATGATCACCGTATTAGATGGCATGATGGACACAGTTATTAATAGAATGGGAAGATAGGGGGATACACATGAGAGCATCATTTTTTGAATTTAACATAGGTGCATATGGGTTATTTGCAGCACAGCATGGCTTAAGTGTAACCTCAAATAACATTACAAATGCCAATACAGTAGGATATTCTAGGCAAGTAATTACACAACAAGCAGGTAAGGCCCTGCCAAATGCCGGTATCGGAATGGTAGGAACTGGGGTTAATGTAACAGGAATTGAAAGAATAAGAAATTCTTATTTAGATACAAAAATATGGGCCCAAAAGCCTATACTTGGCGAATATAGGGTGAAATCTGAGCAATTGGCGTTAATAGAAGGTGTATTTGGAGAGCCAAGCGAGGTAGGTTTTACAGCGATATTTAATGACTTTTTTGACAGTTTAGATGATTTATCTAAGATTCCCGATGAAGGAGAAAGAAAAGTTGCTCTCATGCAAAACATGAAGAGCTTCACCCAATACTTTAACGGTATAGCTAGTTCCCTTGAAAAATATCAAAGAGATCTTAATTTTGAAGTTAAAAACAAAGTAGACGAAATAAACATCATCTCAAGAAGACTTGAAAGCTTAAATAAACAAATATATCAAGCAGAAATTTATAGCGGCGGTATGGCAAATGCACTAAGGGATGAACGAGAGCTTCAAATTGATAGGCTATCAGAAATTATTAATGTAGATGCCAAAGAATATGAAGTTATAGGAGAAACAGGAGAAGTACACAAAAGATATTCTGTTAAGATAAATGGACAAACCTTAGTAGATCACTTTACTTCAAGGGAACTTGACCTTAAAGTAAGGGGAGAAAAAAACAATTCAGAAGATGTAGAAGGACTTTACGATGTTATATGGAAAGACGGGTTATCCTTTAGGATGAATGACTCTAATTTAAGCGGAGAGCTTAAAGGTGCTATTGATATGAGAGATGGGAATGCAAACGCATCTGATGTAGATACGGGGCAGGAAGCCTATGCCTACAGAGGAATTCCATATTATATTCAACGTTTAGATAACTTTGTACAGAAATTTGCTTTGCATCTTAATGAAGTGTATAAAGATGGGATTAATGAAGACGGTGAAACAGGAAGTTTTTTATTTGGATTTGGCGAAAAACTAGATGACTCAGGTGACCCAGTAACGATGGATGGATTAGACGACCTAATAGCAGCTGCAATAGCGGATGATCCAACAGGGAATAAAGATGAAATTAGAACAGAGGTAATAGCCGAATTCTACAAAGATAACTTTACAGCATCTAATTTTTCTGTAAACCAAGAAATTCTTGATGACCCTAGTGCAATTCGTACAACAACAGATCCAGACAAACTTCCAGGTGGTAATGACTTAATCCTTGACGGCCTAATGGGACTGAAACATGATAGAAAGATGTTTAAAGAAGGGGAACCAAATGATTATATGATTTCCATCTTCAGTGAACTTGGGATTAATGCGAAAGAAGCAAACATGTATAGTGCTTCCCAATCTAATATGGTCAATGCCATTGAAAACCAAAGACTTTCCGTATCCCAAGTTGACCAAAACGAAGAAATGTTAAGCCTTGTTAAATACCAACAAGCCTACCAAGCAGCAGCCAGAATCATTACAACAATGGATACAATTTATGATATAACAATTAACCGGATGGGTATATCCTAGAAAGGGGAATAGAGATTATGCGTGTAACCAATGCAATGCTTAAAAACAATATGATGCTTGGTCTTAATAAAAACATGAATCAGCTAAACAAACTTTATGATCAAATGAACTCTTTAAAAAAGATCCAGCGTCCTTCAGATGATCCGATTATTCTTGGTCGCTCCTTAAAGCTTAGACTTAACGTTTTGGAAACAAAGCAATATAAAACCAACGTAGGTGAAGCTACATCTTGGATGGAAATAAGTGATAATTCTATGAAAAATACCCATGGGATTATGGGTGATATTCGGTACCAATGTGTGCAGGCATCTAATGGACCCCTAGGGTTAGAAGATAGACAAAAGATACTAGAAACTATTAAACAGTCCAAAAAACAGCTTATTCAAGAATCAAATGCTAATTATGCAGGGCGTAATGTGTTTGCCGGGTATAAAACAGATGAAAAGGTTTTATATGACAAAGCATTTGAAAAGCCTACTTCCTTTGAGCAGACCTTTACAAAAGATAATGTAGAAATCGTTACTTATAGGGAAGAGGATTATTATAGAATAAGGTTGCCTTATGGGGATGTGGATGAGGATGGCCTATCTATTACAGGAATTAATGTAGTAGATGTGGTTAATAGCACAGCTACACCACCCCAAGGGCCACCTATAGGATCCTTTTATCACCCAGAAGTTGGGCAGGCTTATTTCCTTAAAGATACGGGTGAACTAATCATCAATAAAGAAGACTATGCAGATATGGATCAGGCGAACAACATAACTATCACATACCAAAAAACAAACTTTAAAGAAGGGGATCCTAATCCGGAGATATTTTTTGATGTGGAGGATCCTACTGCAGATTCACCCACATATACAGATCTAAAACCTTCTCAAGAGCTGCAATATGAAATCGGTATCGGAACCAAACTAGATATTAACATCTTAGGAAAAAATTTATTTAATCCTTTAGCCCTGCGAGATATCGATGAACTGATTTATATGTTAGAGAAATATCCAGACGTAGAAAAAGATATTAATGCCGAAGCCCCAAGTCGTAATCATAAAGAAACCATTAACTTATCCAAGATGTTTTCCAACGGAATCGGTAAAATGGATGAGGCACTAAAAATAGTCTCAGAACAACAAGCAGATCTTGGAAGCCGAATGAAAAGACTTGAACTTACAGAAAAGCGCCTAAGAGATGATGAAGTTAGTTATACAGAGCTACTATCAAGAACGGAAGATGTAGAGCTTGAAGAAACATATATAAATTTCAATACACAATTTAATGTATATCAATCTGCACTTCAGGTAACAGCTAAGGTTGTGCAACCAACTTTGATGGACTTTTTAAGATAAATAAGCAAGGGGACAGTTCACAAACTGTTCCCTTATTTAGGAGGAGAGGGCATTATGAAAATAACCACAAGTAACTTTGGAGAACTCCAAATTCTAGATGAAAACATCATCACCTTTGAAAAAGGTATTTTAGGATTTAAAGACAACACAAAATACGTCATTATTAACGATGATGAAGAAGATAGCCCTTTTTGCTGGCTACAAAGTATAGAAGAACCAAGCCTAGCTTTTGCAATGGTGAACCCTTTTTTAGTACATGAAAATTACAGCCCAAAACTTTCAAATAATCAAATAGAAACATTAGGAGCTATAGATTCTCAAAAAGACTATAGCATTTTAGCAATTATGACAATTCCAGATGATGTAGAAAAAATGAGTGCAAACCTCATGGCTCCCGTTGTTATCAATATCAAAACAAAAAAGGCTATTCAAATCATTGTTGAAGGGGATCAATATCCAGTAAAGTATTATTTATTTGAACAAATAAAAAAGAGGCAAATTAAATAGAAAGAGGTGACCATATGCTCGCATTAACGAGAAAAAAAGAAGAATCTATTATCATTGGAGATAATATAGTTATTAAAATTCTAGAAGTAAGTGGGGATAAAGTTAGATTAGGCATAGAGGCACCTTCGGATATAACCATCTATAGGGAAGAAATATATACAGAAATTCAAAAAGAAAATGAAGAGGCATCTAAAAACACATTAACAAATCTTAAAAAGTTAAAAAATCTTATAAAAT
>DUUM01000377.1 GCA_012841565.1 Candidatus Epulonipiscium sp.
AGACAAGAAATAATGTTCATTGCAGGTCTATAAGGGATTTCAAATTCTTCCCAGTAACTTGAAGCATTTTCATTTTCTCTTCTTTTTATCTTCAAACGAACAGTCTTCATTCTTTACCCTCCTCACACGCAATTTCTTCCTTGTCTTCTAGTTCTTTTCCTTTACCACTACTATTATCTACATCATAAACTCTTTTAACAGGTTTGATATGAGTTAATTCAATCTCTTCATAAGAAAGAATTGGTCCTTCTTCTGAATAAGTTCCTATAGTAGTTTTTAACCACTCATCATCATTTCTTTCAGGAAAATCAGGTTTGTAATGAGCTCCTCTACTTTCGTTTCTAGCAAGAGCACCTGCTGTTATTAATTCAGCAAGGCTTATCATATATTTAAGTCTTCTTATATGAAGTGCTGTTTGGTTACCCATAAGACTTTGATCAGTGCAATTAATATTTTTATATCTTTCTTTAAAATCTTTTAAAATTTCTAATGTATTTGCTAATTTTTTATTATCTCTAACAACAGTTACGTTTTCTGTCATTAAAGTACCCATTTCATAATGAAGGACAAAGGGGTTCTCTGTACCACGCATTGCAAGAATATCAGTGTATTCCTGTTGGTACTTTTTCTCTTCTGCTGCTAATGTATTTGCATCTGCAGCTGCTGATTTACTAAGACCTTTAATATATTCTGCCGAAGCTGGTCCTGCTACTGAACCAGAATATATAGCTGAAAGTAATGAGTTAGCACCTAGACGGTTTGCTCCATGATAAGAGTACTCACATTCTCCACAGGCAAAAAGTCCTGGGATGTTTGTCATATGAGTATTAAAATCACTCCAAATTCCTCCCATAGTATAATGTACTGATGGGAAAATTCTCATAGGTACTTTTCTAGGGTCATCTCCTACAAATTGTTCATATATTTCAAGAATTGCTCCAAGCTTTCTATCAAGTTCATGGGCATCAATATGAGTTAAATCAAGATATACTTGATTTTCTCCATTAATTCCTAATTTCTGATCTATACAAACAGAGAAGATAGCTCTAGTTGCAATATCTCGTGGTACTAAATTACCGTAGGCTGGGTACATTTCTTCTAGGAAATACCAAGGTTTTCCATCTTTATATGTCCAGACTCGGCCACCTTCGCCCCTGGCTGATTCAGACATTAATCTATTTTTATCATCCCCAGGAATTGCTGTTGGGTGAATTTGTATAAACTCAGCATTTGCGTATTTAGCACCTTGAGCATAAACGATACCAGCAGCACTACCATTATTAATTGTTGAATTTGTACTTCTACCAAAAATAACTCCAAGACCGCCTGTTGCAACAATAACAGCATCAGCAGGGAATGCTTTGATTTCCATGTTAAACATATTCTGAGCAACTATACCAGCACATTTATCATCTTCTATAATAGTGCCTATAAATTCCCAGTTTTCAAATTTCTCAACTTTACCTTGATCTTCGAGTCTTCTAATTTGTTCATCAATTGCATACATTAATTGCTGTCCTGTAGATGCTCCAGCAAAAGCTGTTCGAGCAAGTTTTTGTCCTCCAAAGTGTCTGAAATCAAGATTACCTTCTGGAGTTCTTGTAAAAGGAACACCCATTCTATCAAACAATTCCAATATTCTTGGAGCTGCATCACACATATTCTTAGCTGCTGTTTGGTTGGCTAAAAAATCTCCACCATAAATCGTGTCATAAAAATGTTGAG
>DUUM01000378.1 GCA_012841565.1 Candidatus Epulonipiscium sp.
CACCTATTTTTTGTTTTGTTTCTTCTGATAGTGGTCTATTTTTCAAGCAACCACAACTCTTTGTATGATTTGATTTTAATTTATATCCATGTACAATCGTTTCATTTCCACACTCACATACGCATTTCCACCTAATGCCGTTCTTACTGTCTGCCTTCCTCACTACTGTTAATAAGTTATATTTTTTCCCTATCAATATTTATCACCTCTCATATATATTTCCTATGACTTCTATCGTGTCGTATTGGCAAATCAGTCCCACATCACCAATATCACCTCTACATTCTAGGTAATAAGCACCTCTATTTTTTGAATACTTAACTACTGCTAATGCCATGCCCATTACTTTTACAACATCTCCCTCGTAAATCTCTACACCATTCTTATCTTTTAATCCTGTGTATTGCCCTACGCTTCCAATGTCTACTTGTGCCCATTTTCCTATAGCTATATATTCTTGGTTGGATTCTATAACCTCATTGACTATATACCCATCTATAAATGAGCCTGTTATCCATTCGTCGTATTCCTTGTTGTATCCCCTGCATTTAATCTCTCTCATTTTTTTCCTCTCCCCCCTTTTTTATTTCTTAACCACCTTGCAAAAAATAACAATATGGCAAACATAATGATACTGAACCCCACATCCACGACTAACATACTCCCTTCTTCCTTAATCGACTTATTTTTTCATACATAGTTTTGTAGGTTTTACCGTACTTAATCGCTATCTCTTTACAGTCAATCCCTCGGGCCACCATTTCCAATATGTCTAGCTCTTCTTCCCTTGTGTAGTGTTCACTTGGCGCTACAGTGATTTCTCCACTATTTCTTAGGTCGTAAATAATCGACTGATACTGATACTCTGTCAATCCCAAATCTTCACGGATTTTCTTGTTCATGTAACCCAAGTTACGCAATCTTTTAATTTTGTCCCGGTTGCTTGTGTTTTCGGCCATTATATTTTTGTACGTGGCCACCCTTGTTTTATCATTTCGTTTTACTGTTTTTTTCTTCTTTTCATATCTTGTGATTTTTTCCCATTCCTCATTATTTGGGTATGTTTTTTTGTACTTATCCGATTCAAATAATAAATCGGTAGCATCAACATATTTAGTCCCCTGTACTTCGACAACTGGCAAGTCTTTCTTTTTCTTAGGAATAAGATGCGGTATATTACCTATTTTGCTTGGATCAGCTGTCGTACACTTCGCTTTTTTCATATCCTCAAACCAACCCTCGTTTTGGCAATCCTCACAATAATTTACTAGGTGCTCCCTTTCCCACCCAACAACGAAAAAATTGCCACATTTCTTGCATTTGTTGTAGTTTGGCGTGTTATCTTGCATGTCCTTAACCCCCTAATCGGTAATTTTTATCCTAACCATCCCATCTTTTATAGACCATATTTGACGGTTAACTAACTTTGCAATATGCCTATCATTTTCTGTTTCTAAATCAAGATGTGTGTCGTTTTCTATTTGAAGAAGTATCCCTAATGCCACTTGTA
>DUUM01000379.1 GCA_012841565.1 Candidatus Epulonipiscium sp.
TACAAGTGGCATTAGGGATACTTCTTCAAATAGAAAACGACACACATCTTGATTTAGAAACAGAAAATGATAGGCATATTGCAAAGTTAGTTAACCGTCAAATATGGTCTATAAAAGATGGGATGGTAAGGATAAAGATTACTGATTAGGGGGGCTAAAACATGCAAAAGAGCACACTACATTACAATAAGTGTAAAAAATGTGGGGAACCATTCGTTATTGGATGGGAAGTAAGGCACCTAGCAAGTTATTGTGAGGATTGCCAAAACGAGGGTTGGTTTGAAGATATGAAAAAAGCGAAGTGTACGACAGCTGATCCAACAAAAATAGGTAATATACCGCATCTTATTCCTAAGAAAAAGAAAGACTTGCAAGTTATTGAAATACAAGGGACTAAGTATCTTGATGCAACTGATTTATTATTTGAATCAGACAAGTATACAAAAACATATCCGGAAAATAAAGAATGGGAAGATATTAAAAAGTATGAAAAAAGGAAAAAAGCCGTAAAGAGGGGCGATAAAACAAGAGTAGCAATATACAAAAGTATAATAGCTGAAAAGACAGACAATAGGGACAAAATTAAAAGGCTGCGGAACTTGGGTTATATGAACAAAAAAATACGTGAAGATTTAGGATTGACGGAATATCAGTACCAGTCTATTATTTACGACCTAAGAAATAGTGGAGAAATCACTGTAGCACCAAGCGAACACTACACAAGGGAAGAAGAATTAGACATCTTAAAAATGGTAGCCCAAGGGATTGACTGTAAAGATATAGCGATTAAATACGGAAAAACCTACAAAACTATGTATGAAAAAATAAGCCGACTAAGGAAGAAAGGAGTATGTTAATGCCAGATTATTGGTTTGGGATTATATTATTCGTTGTTTTATTGGTGCTAATGAAATGGATTAGGCGGTTGAGGGAATGAAAGGATTACCAAATATAAGGGTTTATGACCCGGGGCAAATTGGTATGGGTGGCAAAAGCAACATGGTTTATTTGGCTTGTAAAGAGCAAATGGATGATGGTGTTATGTTTAGATTTTTAAGACACCTTGAAGATGATGAAAATCTTATTTATATGTTAGGTACAGGGCTAAAGGATAAAAATGACATAGAGATTTACGAGGGAGATATTATCAAAAGGAAGCATCCGCTAGACGGGAGAATGTTTATAAATGGAGAAGTAGCACGGGATAAAAATACCGCATCATTTGTAATTAACTATGTAGACTTTGAGTGCATGCTTTATATAGACACGGATAGAGAGATTATCGGGAATGTATACGAAAACAAAGAACTATTGGCAGGAAGGGGGAATGACAATGATTTATAAATTAGGAGAGTGTACCTATTGTAGCAATTCATACTCAATTACAAGGCCTACACCGTACATGGCAGATGTGCCAGCAATGATGTGCAAAATGTGTTGGGATGATACGCAAAAGGAATATGCAAACTGTAACGGTGAGGATATTGGCAATTTTGGTAGTGCAGATGGTTACAAAGAAATTTGTAAAAAAGAATTAAAAGAAATATCAA
>DUUM01000380.1 GCA_012841565.1 Candidatus Epulonipiscium sp.
AAATTATAGTGCAAATTATAGTGCAAATGAGGGTATCAATATGTCAAAAGAGATAGCATTAGGGTTAGATGATAAAGAGCAGTTAACCATAGTAGCAAAAGCCTTATCATCGGAAGTGCGGATAGAGATTATAAAACTTCTAAATTTAATGAGTTTAAATGTTAATGAAATATCTGAAAGGCTTGAAATTCCAGCGTCTACGGCAGCTTTGAATGTGAAGGTGCTAGAAGAAGCAGGGCTCATTCATACAGAACTACAGCCAGGAACAAGAGGGTCGATGAAATTATGTAGCTTAAAAAGAGGACTGATTAAGATTCAACTTAATTCTGCCTTTATTGATATTAATAGCACCAGTTTTATTAATATACCCATTGGAAATTATGTAGATTGTAAGGTGACGCCTACTTGTGGGCTTGTGAATGATAAGGTATATATAGGTGCAGAAGATGACCAACGAAGTTTTTATAAGCCAGAGCATACAGGTGCCCAGTTAATCTGGTTCCATAGTGGATACTTGGAATATCGATTTCCTAATAATGATATTCAGGGGAAATTGGTTCGTTCCATTGAAATTTCTATGGAGATTTGTTCAGAAGCTCCTAACTATCAAAATGATTGGCCTTCAGATATTACCCTATGGATTAATGACATAGAGTGTGGAATGTGGACGAGTCCAGGAGATTTTGGGGGAAGAAGAGGGATTTTAAATCCTCCATTTTGGTCCGATGGATCAACGCAATTTGGCATTCTTAAAACATGGAAGGTGACAAGTAAAGGAACTTTTATCGATGGTAAGCCTGTAGGGCAGGTCAAGATACAAGATCTTAAACTCGTAGAGGGAGATTATGCAAGTTTTAGAATCGGTGTAAAAGAAGATGCGGAAAATGTTGGGGGTATGAATATATTTGGAGAAAAATTTGGGGATCATAATCAAAATATTGTGATTCGCCTAGAGTACTAATTATAATAAGTCTGTGGCTCAGCAAATCAGATTTTTTGATTGTTGAGCCATAAGTATTTAAAAAAGAATAAATTAAAAAGGCAGGATGAGGATGAAAAAAATATCATTAGGTGAAATATTTTATACGTTTCTAGTGATAGGAACTATTACAATAGGGGGAGGACCAGGTGGCGTCCCTATTATACAAGGATATATTGTAGATAAGAAAAAGTGGATAACACAAGAAGAAATGCTAGATTATACTACTATGAGCCAATCCATACCAGGCGCCATATCAGCCCATATTGAAGTGTTTATTGGCCATAAACTAAGGGGAAAACGAGGTGCAATCGTTGCGGTTGTAGGCGGGATTTTGCCAGCTTTTTTTTCCATTATAGCAATAGCTATGTTTTTAAGACCTTTTCTAGAAAACCCCATATTACAAAATGCATTTAAGGGGATTCGTATAGGCATCTTAGGTTTAATCGTTAATGCTGCTTACAGAATGGGTTCAGTTATGAACTGGAAAAAGAGTTATATTGCTTTAGCCATTATATCATTAAGCATATTTATTTTTACCAATACCAGTCCAGTGATATTGTTTATTGTAGGGGCAGTGGTTGGGTTACTTAACATGAGAGCAAATGCTAAAGAAGAAGGAGCTGAGTGAAACCGTGGATCTTATTAAACTAGGCTGGGAGTTTTTAAAAATTGGATTTTTATCATATGGAGGCGGATTTGGCGTTATTTCATATATACAAAAAATTAATGTGCAAAATAAGTGGCTCACATTAGAACAGTTTGGCGATATGATTGCACTGTCACAAATCACTCCAGGACCGATAGTTGTTAATGTAGCGACTTATGTAGGCTATAATGTAGCCGGATTTTTAGGAGCGACCGTTGCAACTACAGCCATGCTTACCCCGGGTTTTATATTAACTATGCTGATTATAAAATTCTTTTCAAAACATAATCAGTCTATATGGATGAAAAACATGATGGATGGTCTGAAGGCTGTGGTAATAGGGTTAATTATTTCTGCACTTGTACCCCTAGGAAAACTTGCATTTATTGGAGATGGGCATATACAGTGGCTAGGAATTATACCCTTAGGGTATTCTATTTGGGCAGCATTAAATAAGAAAAGTATATTGGTAATCCTTGCTGTAACAGGGTTATGGGGCATTGTGATGATGTAGGCAAGAATGGTAAGTATAATTTATTAGAGGGGTAATGCAATGAATTGGGAAATATCAACTTTAAAGTTTTTAGAAAGCCTAAGAGGAGATATGTTAAATAACGTTTTTGAGGTTATAACATTTACAGGTGAGGGTGTTTTATTAATAAGTGTTATTGCAATAATATATTGGTACATTGATAAGGAAGTAGGCTTGAAATTTGGGTTTATTATGTTATTTAGCGCATTGGGAAATGGGATTTTGAAAAATATAGTAAAAGCTCAGAGACCCTTTGAGTTAGAAATAGTAGAAGGATTGCGTATTCATACTGCCACAGGATATTCTTTCCCCAGTGGCCATACGCAAAGTGCAACAACTTTCTGGGTAACACTTATGATGCATGTAAAACAAAGGTGGCTTTATTGTGTAGGGGTAGTGATGATTATGTTAACTGCTTTATCCAGGATTTACCTAGGTGTACACTGGCCAGTAGATGTATTAGCAGCTATAGTTGTAGGAGTTGCATTTACCATAATAGGACAATATATCTTTCGAAAACTTGAGAAAATAGACATGTGGGTACTACTACTTATATGTGTCGCTATGGGAAGTACACTAATATTTAATGTTGATAGGGATTATATTAAAACCATAGGATGTATGATTGGGCTTGTTATAGGAATGATGTTAGAACGTAGGTATATATCTTTTAGGACCGAAGGATCACTAGGATTTCAGATATCTAAAGCGATTATAGGGTTTGGAGGGTTAATCGTGGTGGCCGGGGGATTAAAGCTAGCTTTGCCAGAACTAATGATATTTACCTTTTTTCGATATATGCTTATTGTTATTTGGATAATTGCAGGTGCACCATATATATTTAAAAAAATAGTAAAACAAAAATGTGGATAGTAATAATCAGTTTCTTTATAAGGAAATGGTGGTAATAGGGGAATCCATCCCTTAACGATAGACTGCATTTGAAAATATGCACCCAATGTTTGTACAGTTGGGCCTGAGGTCAGGGGCAGGTCATTGTATCTGTGGAATCACAAAGGAATCATATTTATATTGTAAGATTGTCGAATAGTATTGACAAGTGAAGTTGTGGGTGGTATTATAGATTTTGTTGCAAAAGAAACACGAATTTACACTTATAGTAAATAAAAAGATTGTAAAAAAAGTGTTGACAACAACGAAGTAATGTAGTAATCTTATAGAAGTCGTCACTTAACAAAGACGCGACGCAAGCAAACAAATTAATACAATAAACTTGAACTTTGAAAACAAAATAGCAACAGCAAGAATTCGGTCTGTCAACTTAAGCTTTGGGGCTTTAATGAGACGACCAACACATGAAATCAATTCTTAAAAGAAACAAACTTGAGAGAGC
>DUUM01000035.1 GCA_012841565.1 Candidatus Epulonipiscium sp.
CAGAATGATTTCCATCCGGCGTTTTTGTGATGAAATCAGTCAACATCATACCGGGCGATAATCTCCCTGCTATTACGCCTGTGCCCTCCAGTTCCCTGGCAAAACCTTTCATAAAATACGTTAATGCATGTTTTGTGGTGCCGTACAATATTGTTTTGATTTGTATCATGTTGTTTGAGCCAAGACCTTCCATGCTGTATATCGCACCATGTCCCTGTTTAAGCATTCCTGCTGCCGCAATCTGTGAACCGTATATCATACCAACAAACCGCCTCTGTTCATAAAATTTTTTTAATAATTCTCTTTCATAATTTCTTTTGCCTCTTTTATATCTATTCTAGCCCTATGCCCATGTTTTTCAAGCAAAGATAATAAATTTGCTCCGTTCATAAGGCTCAACGGCTTCCCCTTAGCAAAGTCATAAGAATCATTGCCAAAATTAGAAGTAGTAACCAAGATTCCTTTTGTGGCTCCTTCATTCATAACCGTACCATATAAGTCCCTAACTGCTGAAACTCCTACCACATTCGTATATCTTTTTGCTTGTATGACTATTTTCCCACCTCGTATAGGGTCTGGGTCAAATGCAATAGCATCAACTCCCCCATCTCTACTAGCTTGAGTAATATTAACTTCTCCACCATCAACATTAAACTCTTGCTCAAAAAGTTCTCTAATTAGGTTTTCAAAATCCTGCCAATCCATTGCTGCTAAATTAGTACTATTATCCAAATCAGTTATTACACTGTAGCCATCAACAAACCTCCTATCCTCTCTACTGATAGAAATGATAGGTGCAACAGGTGTAATCTTAGCAAATGTAGATGCGGATACACCCCTTGCTGATTTAAACCAAGCTTTAGGATCTATTGCTTCTAAATTTAATTCACTAAAAGCTTCTTTAGATGTATTGATAGATAATACATATGGTTCAATGGGATTCCCTGTAGATTTATCTATCGTGCTAATTCTTCCATTAAAAACTATTGCATTTATAAAATTATGGGCACTATCTAGTTTGAATATATTACTTAGGATTAATAAAACAATTTGATATATTACTTGATCATATATTTTTTTCAAATATGCCTCTGAATGGAAATACTCCTTATATTCTTCTCTACTTTTAATATAATCTACTTTTCTCAATCTTGGTATGTTTTCTAGTGCTGGTAAATTAAAATCAATTATTAAGATTTTATTGTTCTGGTTATACTCAATATCTTCATCCCTGTCATAATCTATAGGGATATTGATCTGATCTAAAATCAAGGAATAATATCTCTCTATTGCTTCTGTTTTACCATTTTTGAAATCTAGTGCAAATCTATCTATTTCCTCATTGTTTTGTTTTTGTTCTTTTATATAATTTTCTTTTTGTAGAGTCCATTTTGTAAGAGATTCATCATAAATATTTGTTATATTTTTGTTATGGTCATTAATTCTGTTGCACTCCTTTTCCCATAAATTCAAATCCTCGTTAAAAAGTTGATCACTTTTAGTATAAATTTTTCCTATATTTTTAGAAAACATATTTTTTAAAAATAGCATCATGGGATTATATTTACGAGCAGATTTCTCCGGCTTTAAAGGTAACTTTTCCAAAACAATTTTGTTAGGCACTTTAATAGAAAACTTCGTAAAATCCTTTAATTTTTCTATATTAGGTGGTATAGGTTCCATAGAATCAAGTAGGATTGAATTTAAATCCTCTTGCTCCTTTTCCGCATCTTTTGTAAGATTATTTGCTATTTCTAAGGACTCTTCAATATTTTTCAGTTTTAATTCTCTTTCTTGCCTTTTAGTTTCTGCAAGACATTTCCGATCCCATTGTTCATTCCATTGCGCTTCCAATATACTTATTTTTTGTCTCAATTCATGTTGTGATGTGGCCTTTAATACTTTATACTTGTTTAACCCCTTATGACTAATCTCCGCTTGATACTGGTAATTTCTTGCCATATCATTCTACTCCTTTGCTTTTTATTTATATTGAAAAATAAATCTAAAACCAATGAGCACCTTGCGAAATTATATCGTAGGATGCCCACTTCAGTTTTGAGCATTCTTAGCCCTATGCTTGAGCTAATCCCTCTTCAAAAGAACCTATAAATTTTCTTAAGCTTTTCCTTGCGATTTTCATAGCCTTAACGGACTCTTCAGCTTTTTTTATCTTACCTTGAAGTTCCTTCTTTTCTTTTCCACTAGCCACATCTGCTTGAAGTCTTAACTCAACGATGCCTTTTTCGATATCCATTATGTTTTGTACATACTTCTCATAGACACTGTTAGAGTAAACTGTATCGTGTTCGTCATTGAGGAATATTTCTCTAACTGAAACAAGAAGCTTTGCTGATTGTACAATGGTGTTTCGCTTTCCAACTAATCCAGCAGTACCAATAGCACCACCTACACCAACACCCACCCCCGCTCCTAGGATTGCACCACCGCCAACAATTGCTATTGTTCCTCCAGCCATTCCGGCACCACCAAATGCAATTGCACCACCGCCAAGATAGGCAAGGCAAGCACTTGTTAGAGCTGCTCCGCTAAGTCCAGCAAAGTTTGACCCTACCAATGCAACAGCAATTGCTGGAGCAAATGCACCGACCGTCCCTATCGTAACAATCGTTATTATTGCCGTAACAGATAGTGAAGTAATAACCATTTTGAGAACTTCATTTAGTTCTCTTAGGCTTTTATCATAACATTTTCGTAGCCTCTTAATGTAGCCTTGGGAATAATAGTCCCCTTTAAAAAAGGAATCAATAAAATCATCTCCATCACTTTTCTTGTATCCCGTAAGAATGTTTTGCAGTTTTTGATATTTCTTACTTGGTATATATTTTCCTTTTTTATCTTTTTCTAATCCCAGTGGATAATATGGCTCAAAAAGCATTGTTTCAAGCAGAACCAAACGAAACCAGGTATTATAAGGATCATTTTCCTCAATTTCTCGTATTAACTCTTGCTCTGTGTACCAACGAAGTTGAGCACTCTCAATTTGCACGAAACTTGAAAAACCTTTTGAGATGTATTCTTTCCACTCATTAAGCCAACTTTGTTTCAACTGCTTTATCCCATCGTTGTTAATAGGTAGTTTTGTGGACTGGATATCATTAAGGGTTTTATAATATTCAAGGTTGTACAAAATCATTGTTTGGTCAACGGTTAGCCCAAGCTTATCCATATTCATATCTTCACCTATCCTTTTATAAATATTATCATCAGCTTTCATGTGTATAAATTGTTGAATATCTTTATACACTTGCTTTATTTCCTTAATCCTTCTAGCTTTCAAACACCAAGTAACATCTTCTCCGATAGCAAGGGCAAACCACCCAACACCAATGTAATTGATAGACACCAAGTACTTTTTAGTGATAATTGCCTCCCCCACATCAACTGTAGCAAACACGCCCGTTGCTATGGTAAGCATTCTTGCTATGGTAGGAGTATTCACTGGAGTTACCTTTTTCCAGTCAATCTGTTTTAAGTCTTCTAAAGTATGAATATCATTTTCTTTTATCTCAAGGGCTAGACGTCGTATAAAATAAAAACTTCTAACAATACATTCATTTGCAGCAACTGGGATCGACTGTCGCCCGATTTCAATTCCAAGACCAAGTTCGCCTCGCAAATCAAACTTAAGCTCTGTACCTTTGATAATAGCACCACTTTCATCGTGTTTTGCAAGTAAAGTACCATTAAAAAGCTTTGATAAAAATACTGATATGGAGTTACCACCAACGCTCATATTCTTAAAAAACGGAAGAACGGACATTTCTTTTGCTAATGCAAGCAAGGGGCCAGGTATTCCTGTTCCACCACTCTTACCTGCAGAAGAACTTGAACCTGCTACATCACTTACAAGATGAAAGAACCAGGTAATCGTTCCAAAGAGTATTTTTGATGGCATATCATTTCCAATAAAGGCTCTACTTACTTTTGGAACATCTACTATCATAAATACACCTTTGGTATCTGTACCGTATGACTTATAGGTAAATTGTGTAACTAGCGAAAACATAAGCCCAACAATCGTTGGGTGGTGGGCAAAATCACGTAGATGATGCTGCAAGCCACCACCAAAGTCGGGTGTATTTCCATCACTTGGTATGGGGAATTTCTTTTCAAGAAATCTAACGGCTCCCACTAAATCATTCTTTTTACAACCTAGTAATTTTGCAGTTTTTATGACAAAATTATCTATTTGATCACTAGCAATATTTCGACCACGCTCTAAACTAAAGTCCCCAACCCAAAGAATATCAAGCAAGCCGCACATCAATCCACTAACCATAGAAAGCAAGTAGTCAAGTTGATCCCCTTGGCTTGACAGTAACTCTATCTGGCTATCCAAGTCATATATTATTCTATCAAGATCGTATTCTGCATCAAATGAACCCTCCTTGTACTCTTGAAGTTCAATATGCAGGTTATCTAGTTCTTTCATTTTATCTAGTTCTTTCATTACTAATAACCTCCCCCTCATCCATATTAAACACTTATTAATATTAATTACACTATAAGGATACCTAAATTACATGGTTATTTTGCAATATTCTTATGTGTAAGCAAATCTTAAATCCCGCGAATTCTACCACATATACCATTCCAACTTTTGGTTTTCAAGCTCTATCACTTGATATACATCAGTGCTTATTTTTCTGGCTTCTTGATTGATTAGTTTTTTGTACAAGTCCTCACCATAATCAATAAAATATACACCTTCTCTATTAGCCACCCATTCATCCACATCTGTGGCAATCTGAAAGTCTTCTTTTTTACCTGGTGGTAAATAATATAGATCTTTTCCTTTTTGCTAGTGTAAAATACTATCC
>DUUM01000381.1 GCA_012841565.1 Candidatus Epulonipiscium sp.
ATGATAAATATATAGTGGCTGATAACAAAATAGCCATCATTGGTGGCCGAAACATAGGTGATAAATATTTTAATCCCGATTGGTACAATAAGAAAGTAACCAACGATATGGATATTATTATCGTTCATTCTGATCTCAACGATGATGGTAGTGTTTTAAGTCAATTATCCAGTTATTATGAGTTAGTATGGAATCACCCATATACTAAATCTCCTGTTAAAAGACTTTCTACCCTTCAATATAATAAGGGTATAAAAAAAGGCCAAGCACTGAAAGAAAATGCAAGCAAGCAAAAAGAGGCCCATAAGGCCTTGTTTGAAAAAGAAATTGATTTTATGGCTCTATCCTCTCCAACCAATAAAATCACTTTAATTCATAACCCTATTAGCCGGTTTTCTAAAGAACCACGGGTATGGTATGAAATTACTCAACTAATGGCCACAGCACAAAAATCTGTATTTATTCAATCCCCTTATGTAGTCCCAATTAAGCAGATGACTAGAGATTACATAGATAAAGAAAGATTCAAAGATATCAATGTCTCTATCTTAACTAATTCTTTAGCTAGTACCCCTAATCCCCCTGCTTACTCAGGATATCTTAATCACCGAAAAGAAATTGTTGACTCTAATATTAATGTTTATGAACTTCAATCTCAACACTCCACCCATGGCAAATCTTTTGTTATAGATGATGATTTAGTTCTTATAGGCTCTTTTAATCTAGACCCTAGAAGTGCTTATTTAAGTACCGAATCCATGGTAGCCATTCATAGTAGTGATCTTGTGCAAAAGTTTAAAGAAGGCACTGAGGAATATGTGGCCCACAGTCTACTTGTTGGACCTGATTACAATTACATTCCCAAGGCTGGGGTTAAAGAAGAAAAGGTTAGCTTTGTTAAGAAAACATTTATAAAATCATTATCCTATCTTACTCGGTTTTTTGAATATCTTTTGTAATTGATAATCTCTTTCGTGCCGATTGTTTTAATGCTGGGAGCCTATAGCGCTTATATAACTGACTGGAGCTATATACAAATTTAATCGTATGAACATCTGACGAATTAGAAGCTTCTTTCATAATTGCTTGCCAGGATACTTCTTTCGATTCTTTTTTCACGGTATCAATAAAAATATCCTCCACTGTTAATAGATGAGTAATAATAAACGTTGTCATCATATCTACAGCCATGGTAAAATCGCCAAAGTTTTTTTCTAAGACTAGCAGTGCATGAAGGGCCGTAATACAATGTAAAATAACAATATTGTTTGTTTCATCTAGTAAAGGTAATAATAATTCCAATAGACCTGTTACCTTTTCCTCTACACTTCCACTTATTAGAGGACCCTTAGCCATATATATTTCATCTGCATAGAGTGCTTTTATTCTTTTTCCTCTCGTGGTCTCAGAAGCTAGTAATTTTATAATATGAGAGGAGTCTAGTAGCTCTTCTACCTCTTGAACAAAGTAAGAGGCAGAAACTTTCCGTTGAAATTGTTTTCCAGCTCTGTAGGCTGTTACATAATAAGCTAAGGACCTTGCTACTTCTTCTTTGAACTCTTTATCTAGGTTCATTCCCTCTACACTGTAAGCCAGTCTAATCGTCGTGTGAAAAAGCCCTGAAGCCATCCCCAGTGGGTAGTCATTTAATATTTCTTTGACTAACTGACCCACCCCTTTAGATGCCATTTTTTCCATTATAAGCTCCAGGCACCCTTCATATTGGTCTCTCTTTCCTAAACACTCTTCAATTGATGTAACACGTAGGTAATCCTTTTTTATTTTATCTATTCGTCCTATTTTAATGTAAGCCTCAGAATAAGATTTTATTTTTTCCACGTCATTCCCCATCATGTATAGGGCCAATTGACCCATTGGTAAGTGATTGACAAGTCCATTCATATAAGGCGAATATGGTCTTGCATAACAATTGATTGTTTCAGTGATTTTCATAAGATCCCTCCTGATTTTATTATAATTAACTTTTTAGTGTGTTATTTAATTTCCTTGACCCGACCCACCACACCATTTTCAAGCATAACTTTTATCCCATGATAATGATTGGGGGATTTAGTAAGTATCCTTGCAACGATACCTTCTGTTAAATTACCTGATCTTTGGTCCTGTTTTTTTACAACCATTACAGTTCCCCCTATTTTTATGTTACTTCTTTGCGTGCCGTCTATCATAACTTGTCTCCTATCTAATTTTAAAACTACAATTCTTTTTTTCTATTACTGTCGTATATATTTTATCATACTATGGGCAATATTAAAATATAACTCTAGTATAGTTCCACGGGCTTGTTTGACACCCTTGTGTTTGAACTCTAAGATAGAAGATATTAACATATTTTTTAAAAGTCTATTTTGGGAGGAATATTATGAAAGATAAAATTTTGCATCAAATGAGTAACCATAGCCTATCAGATGTTTTAAAGCAGTAAACTCATCTGAAAAAGGGTTATCTAATAAAGAAGCCAGTAATCGACTGGAGTCTTTTGGCCTAAATGAAGTGACCTATGAAAAAAGAAAGCCCTGGTATCATTATCTATTAAGATCCTTTTTAGATCCTTTTATACTCATATTATTGTTTATTGTTTTGATATCTTACTTTACAGATGTTGCATTTGTTCCTATGGGAGAAAAAAGCTATGTAACCATGCTAATTATATCTATTTTAATTTTAATCAGTGTGCTACTTCGCTTTACTCAGGAATATAAATCTCAAATAACAGCTGATAATTTAAAGGACTTAGTACCTACAACAACGGCTATTGAACGAGAAGGCCAAAAACCAAAAGAAATTATTATGTCTCATGTCGTTCCTGGAGATATTATTCACTTGGCTGCTGGAGATTTAATCCCTGCTGATATGAGAATTATCAATTGTAGAGACTTATTTATTAGCCAGTCTTCCTTAACGGGAGAATCCGAGCCTGTAGAAAAGTTCGAAATAGCTACAGACCATGAGGAAAATAAAAACATTTCTGATTTAGAAAACATTGCTTTAATGGGGACTATTGTAGTCAGTGGCGCTGCAAAGGGTGTTGTCGTCCAAACAGGGAACGATACTTACTTTGGTAGCATTGCTGAATCTATTGCAAAAGATGTCGGGGAGACCAACTTCGAAGAGGGTGTTAGAAGTGTTAGTGTCCTACTTGTTCGTTTTATGTTTGTAATGGTTCCTATTGTTTTTTTAATTAATGGAATTACCAAACAAGATTGGCTAAGCGCACTTCTTTTTGCTATCTCTATCGCTGTAGGCCTAACCCCAGAAATGTTACCGACCCTTGTTTCCACTAACTTAGCCAAAGGGGCTGTTTCTCTTTCTAAGAAAAAGATTATTATCAAACGTCTGAGCTCCATTCAAAACTTTGGGGCCATGGATATTTTATGTACAGATAAGACAGGGACTTTAACGGAAGATGAGATCGTCCTTGAAACCTACTTAAATGTTTCTGGAGAAGAAGACCTTAGGGTACTAAAACATGGATATTTAAATAGCTCTTATCAAACTGGATTGAAAAACCTATTGGACCTAGCAGTGATTAATTATGGTAATAAAAAAGGCTTTAAAAAGATTAATGAAGACTATACAAAAGTTGATGAGATTCCTTTTGATTTTAAACGAAGAAGGATGTCTGTTGTAGTAGAAAGTAAGGATCACCGCAGGCAACTGATTACTAAAGGTGCCCTTGAAGAAATGTTATCGATTTGTACCTTGGTAGAAATAGGGGATGAAATTGTTCCTATAACTGATGAAATCACCCAAGCAATAACAAAAATTGTTCACAAACTTAATGGGGATGGGATGCGGGTTCTTGCTGTAGCTGAAAAAACCAATGTACCTGATGAAACCCAGTTCTCTGTAAAAGACGAAAGTGAAATGACCCTTATTGGCTATATGGGCTTTTTAGATCCAGCAAAAGAATCTGCTATTTCTGCTATTAAAGCACTTTACTCCCATGGTTTAGATATGAAAATCTTAACTGGAGACAATGACATTGTTACCCAAAAAATTGCTAAAGATGTGGGTATTCCCGTAAATCATATCGTTTTAGGGGCTGATACAGAAAGCATGGATGATGAAGAACTATACCAAGCAGCTTCTAAATCTAGTATATTAGCTAAATTATCACCTACTCAAAAGGAACGGATTATTGCTGTCTTACAAGACCATGGTCATGTGGTCGGATTTTTAGGGGATGGTATTAATGATGCCCAAGCCTTAAAACAAGCAGATGTTGGTATCTCTGTAGATACTGCTGTAGATATTGCCAAAGAATCTGCTGATATTATTTTACTTGAAAAAGATTTGAATGTACTAGAACAAGGGGTTATTGAGGGTAGACGGGTATTTGGTAATATTAATAAATATATTAAAATTACAGCTAGTTCAAACTTTGGAAATATCTTTAGCGTATTAGTCGCTAGTGCCTTCCTTCCATTTTTACCCATGTTACCTATACAACTTCTCATGCAAAATTTACTCTATAGTATCTCCCAAATTTCTATTCCATGGGATCATATGGATGAGGAATATTTAAAAAAGCCCCAGCGCTGGGATGCCAATGAAGTAGGTAAATTCATGCTTTACATTGGTCCCATTAGCTCCATATTTGATATCGTAACCTTTGCAGTGATGTGGTTTGTATTTAAAGCCAATAACAATAGCGTAGAATCCATGGCTCTTTTTCAATCCGGTTGGTTTGTGGTAGGTTTACTTACCCAAACACTCATTGTCCATATGATTCGAACAAGAAAACCGTTTTTCTTAAGCCGCGCTTCTGCACCTGTTATGATCATGACAGCTATCATTATTGTTGCTGGTCTTATTATTCCATTTACAAGTTTTGGAACATTTATGAAATTAATGCCCCTACCAGGGCAGTACTTTTTCTGGCTAGCAGGAATCTTAGTGGCTTATGCAGCTTTAACAGAATTTGCAAAGCACCTATATATTAAGAAAGTTGATAGTTGGATTTAAAAAAATAAAAGGGTAGCCATTCTTTGATTGTTCAAATGAATGGCTACCTTTTTATTCTCTTGTTTTTAAACTAATCTTCATTGTTATCCTTAAATCTAATATTTTTACCACTTGTAATCAAATCCATTTCAAAAGTGTCATTATCTATCCTATATAGTTCCCGATTAGATCCATCTTCTTTAGAATATGCAATGAAATAAGTTTTATTTTCTACACCTTCTTTTACTGGCCCTTGCCTTGTTAAAGGTGTGTCCTTTTCTAGTTCTACTACTTCTTTTGTATTTGTATTTATTCTATAAAAAAACCCATCATCTTCATAATTATCTTCTTCTTGTTCATTGAATATAATCCAGTCGCCTATAAATGTATGACCATAAATTTTGTTACCTTCTTGGGCTGTATACACTGTCTCATCAGTATCACCAGTTGTTTCAATTCGGTATATGGTTTCATTGTTTTCCCTATAATAAACCCAGCCATCTTTTTCATCCATAATATAATTATTATATTTTTCAAAAGGTTGGCATTGATTTTTTAGTGGAATTCTTAAAAACATTGTCTCAAGTATTCTACCGCTCGAGCTTATATATAGCACATCATCCGTAACAAGCATATCTGATCCACCTGAATATGCCATATTCTCTGATCCACCATATATTTCTCGGACTTCTTTTGTATCAGTAGAAATACTATAAATAGAATCTAAAAGTGCACTATCCGCATTCATTTTCCCAGTGGATACATATACATACTCCTTGTCCGAAAAAAAGATTTTACAGTATGGTAAAGTATAAAGAGATTTTCCCTTGCTTAAATCTTCCTCATATATAATCTCCCATGGATCAAAGATTATTCCCATATCTATTTTCTCTCTATCTTCTTCAGCTAGGTCAATACATCTTATTGTGTTTAACGGCAAATGAGCACCCTTCGGATTAATTTCATCATAATTGTTTAGAGGTCCTGCTGTAGCATCATTACCGTGCGTATTCGTGGCATAATATCCAATAGAATCAATCACCACTACCTGGGAAGCCCCCCGAGACCACCCGTTTTCATCGAATCCTAGTTCAATTCCTTCCCCCTTTCCTGCTTTCAATATATAAGCAGTCACATTTTCAGGCTCCCAATGCTGTGGTTGCCAGTATGTATCGGCTTTACTATACCAAATATATTCGTGGTTTGTTACCAAATCTATCGTCTTATTTATCCAAATCTCGTTACCTTTATCAATAAAAATCCGATCACTATCCTTTGATTTTCTAAAATATAAGGCGGCCTGATTATCTTCATTTATAATTTCATAAACCCACTCTTCACCAGTATCTATATCTTTAATATTTTTCGTTTGTGCAACCGTCATATCCTTAGCTACTAACTCAGATTTCTTACCATTAAACTTATAAAGTTGCCCATCCATAAAGTACTCCATCAGGGGCTCGTCCTCAACTTCTTGCTCAGTCACTTTATCCATCCCTTTAGTACTCTTGTTTTCTTCTCTTTCACCAGTGCTTTTAGAAGAAACGCCCTCACTGGCGCACCCTACAATTAATAGTCCACTTAACAAAATCCATATTGCCTTTTGCTTAAATTTCATACACAACCTCCTAGTAAATTATATTAGTCTTATATCGTTGTCTAGATA
>DUUM01000382.1 GCA_012841565.1 Candidatus Epulonipiscium sp.
AAATTATAGGAGATAAAATAAACACAGCAATAGGGGCGCAATAATAAGCCATGGTTGCTATTCCTACGGTTGTATGACGATAAGCTTCAAATAAAAATGCCCAGCCACCTCCAAGTACAATCCCTGCTATAATCAAAGGAATTAAATTTTTCTTAATTCCTTGTCTATCAATTCTTTTTTTTCTTACTATGAATATACAAAATAAAAAGATACTGCCTATAATGGTCCGCCACTGCACAATAGCAGGACTAGGAAGTTGAATATTTTTCACAAAAATCCCTATACTGCCAAAAATCAGCATGGCTATCACAAACTTAATTTTCGAAGACTTTATCATTTGTATTCCTTTCTAGTATTACACCATAGAAATTCTTTTAAAATCCTACCTTCTGATTGCTCCATCTCAAATCCAAGTAAATACCCCATTGTAGCTGCCTCATCTAGCAAACTCATCTGATCCAATGTCACGTTAGGCCTAACGCCTTGCCCTGCCATCATAAATACGGTTGAATAATCTGGCTTCTCAGGCGAGTACCCATGAGCCCCTAATATATCCCCTTTTATCCGGGATTCAGAATCCATACCAACTTCTCTTACCAATTCCTGTTCTACATCATCTGAAAAATAATACCCTAACTGCCCTTCTAGCATAAAATCACAATTAGAATCTGCCCCTAGCTCTTTTGCCTCATTTCTTAAAAATACCTTTTCAATTCCATTTTTCTTATCTTGCGCCAGTGCGTATAATAGCTTTTCAACCCCTGGTATTAACTGTTTATCCTTTATATAAACATAAGATGAGCCACTACAAGACTTAGCAATAACCTGCCAATCTTTGATTTTTCCTCTGGATATATGTAAATACCCCTCGCGTTTAAAAATACTATTTAAACAAATAACTTTACTCACATTTAGCGTGCTATGATCCCCAAGTAAAATAAGTGTACTATCTTTATACATGTTTTCCTCTTCAAGCATTTGAACAATCTCTCCTAATCGCTGATCATGCCTATGTAATGCTTCCGTTGCTTGGAGAGACTCAAATCCATATTCATGCCTTTGCCAATCCAAATCTACAAAATGAACCAAGGTTAAATCTGGCCTATATCTTTTCAATGTATACAGTAAAGATTCATGGGCAAAATTATCTAGTTCTGGCTGAATGGTTCCCCTTCTTAAATGGCCAAACAGCTTATTAAGTTTATACTGATACAAGAGCGTCCCACTTAAGAGGGACACCATGATTTGATTTTTCCAAGGCCTATTAGCAAATATCTCTGGCATATTATAATCAATTTTCGCCCTTCCTGTTACTGGCCATAATATAGAGGCCACCCGCATGCCCTTCTCACTAGCTTGATCATACACGGTTTTACCTTTTATATATCTTTTATACCAGTACCAATCTGGCTTTTTTCTTTTAGGCTGTAATAATGTATTATTAATAATTCCATGGTTTTTAGGAGATCTACCCGTTATAATGGTTGTATGTGCAGGATAGGTTAAAGTAGGATATGTAGACCTTACCTGTTTACAATAAGCGGCTTTTTCTAAGAACTTTTTAAAATTCGGCAGACTACTTATATAGTCAAAATCAAGGGTAGATAAGGCATCAAAAGAAATCACTATCAAGTGTTTTGTTTTCCTTTCCATAATAGCCCTCCCTAAGCTTTCATTGTATCTATTCAAACAAACATGTCCTATTACTTCTATTATATAGATATTCCTTTAAAATACTACTAGAACACATAAGAAAAACCCTAGTATAGGAATTTCAAATCCCCCTACTAGAGTTTCTTAGTTTTATGCCTTACCAATTAAATTATTTAAGATGATTAATAATCACCTTATTTTCACGGCGAGAACAACCCTAATTACTCGAACTTGTAGGAATAAAAGGCAATATATTATTCGCAAAGTTTTGAATAGGAATGGATTGTAAATAAACCTTTCCCGGACCTGTTAAAGTTGTTAAAAACAATCCTTCTCCACCAAATAAAATATTTTTAAATCCTTTAACGGAATCAATACTCATATGAACCGTTTCTTCAATAAAAGCCACATGTCCTGTATCTACTTTCAATGTCTCACCACTATTTAGTTCAATTTCTTCTAGAGCTCCGTCGATTTCTAAAAATACATAGCCCTTACCAGAAATTTTTTGCATTATAAAGCCTTCCCCACCAAAAAAGCCAGTACCCAGTTTCTTATGGAAATGGATAGCCAAATCCACCCCTTTTTCTGCTACTAAAAAGGCTCGCTTTTGGGCAATA
>DUUM01000383.1 GCA_012841565.1 Candidatus Epulonipiscium sp.
AATAATACTTAACTCCGCTCTTCATTATACCACACCTAAGCAGCCACTCTCAAAACATTCTGATATCCCACCTTAAAAGAAAAGTTAACTACTTACACCCGCAATCCTATCTCTTCATAATCTCAATGCCACAGGATCTACTATCACCCGCTATCCGATCTATTTATCACTTCCTCGCGACAGGCAGATTGGTAACCTGCTAGTCATGGCCTTCGATGACCATTGTCCTATAACTAGCGCTTAAGACAGTTGTCAGAATAGTTTCAGAGTTGTGTGGGGTACGACCCCCTTGGCTCTTGAGCGCAGCCAAGAGCCTTTCTAAGACCCTCTTGCGAGAGGGAAAAGCCCTCGAGCTTAAAAAAACCTAAACCTTCAATCAAAACCCATGCCCTAGCAGCTTTATTCGCTAATAACCAACATCCATTCATGCTAATAATGTAATCTATCACCCATAACAAAAGACCTAGAAAATCCTAGGTCTCATCTAACGTGCAATCCGTGGTTGTTAGGGTTTGATATATTGTGTAGTTGGTTAGTCCCAGCAGTCGCATTGCACTCGTTATCACTGCCTACTATAAATTGTCAGAATAGTTTCAGAGTTTTCTGGGGTCTGACCCTCTTGGCGAGGGAAAAGCCCGAGCCTTGCTAATAACTATTTTCATCTTGGGGAATTCAAATTTAGAATTAATAATAGCTGCCTCTAACCTTTCCCTTGCTTCTTTAACTGCCTGATCGGCCAATCCCACAATACATACAGAAGGTTGTCCGTATAATGTATCTACTTCTACATGTACTAAATAAGCATGAATTCCCATAATAGAAAAACTATTAATTACCGTTGCCATTATACCTTATCCTTTCCCTTTTTGTATTTTGCTTTCTACAAATTCTTGATAAAGCTTAGACGCACAGTCCTTCGCAAAGTGTGATAATACCCTTTCTTTACTCACAAGGTCACATGTCTCCATGGCAATAAAGCTCCGATAACTAGAGTACCTATATTCTTCAGGAAGATCCACCATATTTGCAGCTACCGGATTTAGGTGAATATAACGACTTACTGTTAATAGATGAGAACTATCTTGAACACGGTCGGCATGAAATCGATCTTGATGTAAATATCCGACGTAGTTATATTTTTTATTAAAATATATAGCATAATTCATATTTATTTTTTTCATCAGTGGCCCTAATGGTTGAGTGCTTGTTTGAATTAGTAGGTGAACATGGTTATCCATTAGGCAATAACATATTAACTCATAAGGTGATTTTTCTTCAAAACCAGCCAAGGCAAGGGATACAATCTTTAGATAAGCATCAAAGTCTGCTTCTTCTTTAAAAATATCACTTCTGCGATTTCCACGAGAAGTGATATGGTAACAGGTATGGGGATACCACTCTCTTAATTTTCTCGCCATAAATATGCTCCTCGTAACTATAACTATTATTAAGGAGTATGGACATATTTTCTAGAAGGTATACATATTTAGAAAACCAAGGGCCGATTCATGCAGCAAATATTATGTATCCTTAAGCTGTTCCAATAGTTTCAGAGTTGTTTGGGGGTGGTCTCTACGTTTCTTAATATACCTCATATTATGTATCTCAATGTACCCACCAAACATAACTTCTTGCTATTTGTGGCAGCAAAAATGACCAGCAAGTTTAGATTGCTGCCCATTATATTATCATTGGCTATTGTAAAGTGTCAGAATAGTTTTAGAGTTGTCTAGGGTCAGACCCCAAAGTACATTCCCATGCGAAACCAACCCAAGCTAGCCTACATGTTCATGGCTGATCTTTTAGCCCAAATCGTGGGCAGAGGTCTGCAATACTGGGCTTGGTGAGATCAAATTGTAACTTTTAAG
>DUUM01000384.1 GCA_012841565.1 Candidatus Epulonipiscium sp.
GCTAGGAACTTGGGAGGTCTCATCGTCACTTGCAAAAACAAGAAGTGATTACCAACCGAAAAAGAAGGAATCATATAGATGGTGAGAAGTCGGATTTCTTCATATTACTCTGAGACTGGGAAAGCCAGTTACATGGGGAAGGGAGAAACAGAAGTATGCACCATTCAAAGAAAACAAATGCTGGACAAGTAGGGCTGGAGAAACATTTGCAAACCTCACTGAATGGTATCGAAAGGAAAGCAAGATATAAGAAAGACCATAAGTTTGAAAACCTATATAAACTACTGAACAAGTGGAATCTAGGGCAGTCATGGCAGTACATCAATAAAAGAGCTGCAAAAGGTATTGATAAAGTAAGCGCAAAAGAGTTCCAAGCGAATCTAACCCAAGAGGCAACCCTATTAGAAGAACAACTAAGAAAAGGAACATATCGTGCAAATCTAGTCAGACGAACTTATATAAGCAAGTCAAATGGTGGGAAAAGACCACTAGGCATACCAACGGTAAGGGATAAACTTTTACAAACGACATGCAGTAAAATACTAGAAGCCATATATGAACCTAAGTTTTATGCGACAAGGTATGGGTACCGAAAAGGAAAAGGCGCAAAAGATGCTGTTAAGCATCTAAGTAAGGAACTCAATTTTGGGGAATATGGGTATATTGTAGAGGCAGATATTAAAGGATATTTTGAAAACATTAATCATGACACACTACTGGAAATGTTGGCACATGATATAGCTGATAAACCATTTATAAGTCTAATCGAAAAATGGCTAAAGGCAGGTATTATGACAGAAGAAAATATCATAGAAAAGCCGCACAAAGGAACACCCCAAGGTGGGGTAGTTAGTCCTATATTATCCAATATATATTTGCACTATATCTTAGATATGTGGTTTGAGAGAATTGTTAAAACCCATGTTAAGGGTGAAAGCATGATGATTGCTTATGCAGACGACTTTGTATGTGCATTTAGATACAAAAGAGATGCTGAAAGATTTATGATTGCACTAGAAAAACGCTTCGGAAAGTTTGGGCTAGAACTTGCAAAAGATAAGACCAAGCTTATCAAGTTTAGTCGGTTTAGCAAAGATAGAAATGGAGACTTTGACTTTTTGGGATTTACCTTTAGATGGTCAACATCAAGAAAAGGAAAAGACCTTATAACTCATACAACAAGTAAAAAGAAGTTTAATGCATCAGCCAAGAAGATAAAACAGTGGCTAAAAGAAAATAGAAACTGTCGAATCCGAAAGTTAATAGACCTCTTGAATATTAAACTCAAAGGATACTACAACTATTATGGCATTGTAGGTAACTACAAGATGCTAGAAAAGATGGACTTAGTAATAAAGAGATTGTTGTATAAGTGGCTTAATAGAAGAAGTCAAAGACGGAGTTTTAACTGGATAGATTTCAAAAAGAAACTAAGAGAAAGATATCCAGTGCAACGACCATTCATTGAAAGCTTAAACAAGCAAATGGTTTTAAATATATAAGCCGAACGCGGAAGTAGAGAGATACAACTGAAGAGCCCAGTGCGGGAAATCCGCACGCTGGGATCTGTGCCAGGGGCGGTGGGCGACCATCGGCTCTATGGTGACGATGATATTATACTTTGAATGGAGGATTAGGTTATGAAGAAAATAGTCAATTTAATGGTAGTTATAATTATGTTTATAGTTGTTGGTGGAAATGTTTTTGCATCAGATAATAAATTAGTTATACACTTTGGTGAGCAGAAAAAAGAATTAATTTATAATGCCGATTACATTATTAGAAATGACCAATTATTAGTACAAGCACATTCGATTACTCCAGCTCTACCCTTTGTAGTTCCAGGTAAAGGAATTTGGTGGGATGATCAAAAGAAGGAAATAACATTTGCCGACACTGATAAGGATGGATATATGACAGATAGACTTTCAATTAAGCCGGGAGAGAATAAGATTAGGGACTACGATAAAATAATAAAGATAAATAGTCAGGCGATATTATTAAATGGCCGTGTGTTTTTACCATTAAGAGCAATCAGTGAAGCTTATGATAATAGGGTACATTGGAAAAATGAAAACGGGCAACGAGAAGTTTATATCACTCCAATAGCTAATAATGAAAATGTTTCTACTGATGTGGAATTATATGATTCCGAAGGGAATGAAATCACTGTGTATGAAATGGATGAGGAAGAATACAAAAAAACAGACTTTAGAACGAAAGAAAAAATGATTAAGTGATTATAACAGTTAATACAAGAATTGAAAATATACTAAAAACTAGGATATGGAGAGGTCAACATCATCTAACATAGTACTCCTAATATCCTAGCACCTAAGATAAGAGCTATCTAAGGTGCTAGGACATCAGGAATACGTGGGACGTTATAATACACCATGCACGGTGGATGCATATCAGAATAATTAGGCGTTACATAGATCAGAAAACAATTGTGTAGGGTAGGAAATATCATAAATTAAATTAAAAATAATATTTTATA
>DUUM01000385.1 GCA_012841565.1 Candidatus Epulonipiscium sp.
AGCAACTTTGTAAGAGTAATCCCAGGAGCATAGGAGGGAACTTTGTGAAATACAAAAATACTAAAACAGGGGCTATCATTGATAGTCCTTGTATTATTTCCGGTGGAGATTGGATCAAATACAGTGAGAAAACAAAAGAGATAGTTGAAGTTGAAGAAGAAATTGAAGAAGTCGAAGAAACAGTTGAAGAAATCGAAGAAATAGAAGAAGAAGAAATTGAAGGCATGGAAGGAATAACAGTTAAGGAAATTAAGCAAGAACTTGATGCTTTTGGAATTAAATATAATCCGAGGGCTAAAAAACAAGAGTTGTATGACCTTATGATAAAAGGAAGGTGATCATATGGAACCCTTCGCAACGGTACAAGATTTAGCTGAATTGTGGAGACCACTAAAAAACAATGATGAAATAACCAGAGCTACAAGCTTACTTGGAGTGGTTTCTGATTCGCTTAGAGTGGAAGCTGATAAGGTTAATAAAGATATAGATGCAATGGTTGCAGAAAGTCCATCTTATGCAAATGTTGTTAAATCAGTTGTTGTAGATATAATTGCTAGAACGCTTATGACCTCTACCGACCAAGAGCCAATGACACAAATGTCCGAATCAGCATTAGGGTATTCGTTTCAAGGCTCTTTTTTAGTACCTGGCGGTGGATTGTTTATTAAAAAGACAGAACTTGCAAGGCTTGGACTAAGGAAACAACGATATGGGGTGATAGATTTTTATGGCTAGAATTAAAGGAATTACAGTTACCCTAATAAGTAATAAAGAAGTAGGAAGGGATCCGTTCGATAATCCAATATTTGAAGATGTAGAAATAGAAGTTGATAATGTCCTAGTAAAGCCAACAACAACGGAAGATGTGGTTAATACTAAGGACTTAACAGGAAGAATAGCAATATATACACTAGGAATACCCAAAGGTGACACTAATACCTGGGAAAATCAAGAAGTAAGGTTCTTTGGGGAGAGATGGCGAGTATTCGGTATTCCATTGCAAGGCATAGAAGAACTAATCCCTTTAGATTGGAATAAAAAGGTTATGGTGGAACGCTATGAGTAAGATGAAATTTGAACTCAACAGAGCAGGAGTGAGGGCCTTAATGCAATCAGCGGAAATGCAAGCTATCTTAAAAGAAAGAGCAGATAGTGCTCTAAATAGCCTTGGTGAAGGCTACAAGAGTGATTCGCGTGTTGGTAAGAATCGTGCCAATGCTATGGTATATGCCGATACCTACCGAGCAAAAAGGGATAATCTTAAAAACAACTCAATCTTAAAGGCGGTGAAGTAGTGATAGAAATCATAATATTAAAACATTTAAAAACAAAACTATCAGTACCAGTCCGTCTTGAAAAGCCTGAACCACTACCAACAAACGGAGAATATGTACTCTTTGAAAAGACAGGCAGTAATGGAATAAACAAAACAGGTGGCTCAACCTTCGCATTTCAAAGTTATGCGAAAAGTATGTATGAAGCGGCAGCGCTAAATGAACAAACAAAAGAAGCAGTAGATAGCTTAATAGAACTTAACGAGATAGTAAGTGTTAAACTAAATACTGATTACAATTTTACAGATACATCAACAAAACAATATAGATACCAAGCACTTTATGATATTAAGCATTATTAGAAAAGGAGAGATCAATATGCAAGATGCTAAGAATGTTACGCAAGCAAAGCCAAAAGTCGGCGGAGCGGTCCATTATGCACCACTGGGCTCAACACTGCCAACAGATGCAATAGCCGAACTAGGTGCAGACTTTAAGTCTCTAGGATACATTTCCGAGGACGGTCTAGTCAATTCAAATACCCCCGAATCTGAAACTGTTAAAGCTTGGGGCGGAGATGAGGTTTTAGCAGTACAAACAGGTAAGCCTGATACATTCGCTTACAAATTAATCGAAGGACTTAAT
>DUUM01000386.1 GCA_012841565.1 Candidatus Epulonipiscium sp.
ATTCCTGAAGTACTGGATATAGCTTTAATGAAAGAAGCGGCTACTTATTTTATTGGTGACCATGATTTTTCAAGCTTTACCTCACGGAAAAGCAAGACCAAATCAAATAGTCGAACCATCACACGTCTAGAAATAGTCCAAGATGGTAATAATCTAGATATAATCTTTGAAGCAGATGGGTTTCTTTATAATATGGTTCGGATTATAACCGGAACACTAATCGAGGTAGGATTAGGTAAAAAAAGACCAACGGATATAAAACACATCCTATCTAGCCAAGTACGGGCTAATGCAGGGTATACCGTACCTGCTTATGGCTTATTTCTAGATACTGTTCTTTTTGATTAGTCTGATGAAAGGGGAAAATTAATTGGTTGTATTGCCTATTATTAATAATAACTTGTTTATGAGTTCTTTATTAAAACAAGATCTTTTTGACCACTTGGAAGTAAGAGAAGTTACACTTCATACTTTCTATAAATTGCATATAGATGGAAAGCGCAATATGGATTTCTATTTGGAAGATGAAATCGAAGGTCTTAGTGAGTACATTTCTTGGTCTGAGATGAAAGATTATGTTTTCGAGTTAATTAAGGGGAAGAAATCCCCAACTTACCTTAAAGTGGTTCTATCTACCACCCAGCATGAAACCCAAGATATTTCATTAGATGCCTCTACATTTTTTCTTAACATTGTCTATAAGGATGAAGCCATCCACTGCACTACTGGCACAGCATACACGACCTTTACCCTTGATAAGACACCAGAAAAAACTTGGGATGATCAAATGACACAGTTTTTAATATCACATAATTTGATAGATCCTTCTTTAATATAAGCCAAAAGCATCAGTTATAACTGATGCTTTTTTAAAATTTTCTTTTAATATCTTGACAAGTATTTATACATTAGGTATGATTAATAGTAGTTTTAGCACTCACCGTCACAGACTGCTAACAATGCTTATTATAATATAATATTTTTAGGAGGAATTTATATGTCTACAAAAGGAACTTTGTCAATTCATAGCGAAAATATTTTCCCTATTATTAAGAAATGGCTTTACTCAGATCATGATATTTTTATCCGGGAACTCATATCAAATGGGTCGGATGCCATTTTAAAGTTTAAAAAATTATGTAGTATAGGGGAAGCTACTTGCTCAGCTGATGAAGATTATAAAATCACCGTTACTTTAGATGAAGAAAAAAGAACCATTACTGTTTCTGATAACGGAATTGGAATGACAGCAGAAGAAATTGAGAAGTACATTAACCAAATTGCTTTTTCAGGTGCAGAAGATTTTTTAGAGCAATACAAAGACAAAATGGATCAAGACCAAATTATTGGTCATTTTGGTCTTGGCTTTTACTCTTCTTTTATGGTTGCTAGCACGGTAGAAATCCACACTTTATCTTACCAAGAAAATGCAGAACCTGTAATCTGGAGTTGCGATGGTGGAACAGATTTCGAAATCACATCAGGAACCCGTACCCAGCGCGGAACAGATATTATTCTTCACATTAGCGAAGACGGCGAAAGCTTCTTAAAAGAATATGAACTACGTAGTATCATTGAAAAATACTGTAATTTCATGCCAACCCCTATTTTTCTTGAAGTTGTTAAGGAAGAGGAAGAAAAAGAGGCAGATGCAAAAGATGCACAATCAGATGAAGATATTGAAGATGCTAAGGCACCAGAAGAGCCGCAACCACTCAATGACATTAAACCACTTTATACAAAAATGCCCAATGAATGTACGGATGAGGAATACAAGGAATTTTACCGCAAAACCTTTATGGACTTTAATGAGCCTTTATTTTGGATCCATTTAAATATGGATTATCCTTTTAACCTAAAAGGAATTCTCTATTTCCCTAAACTAAAACATGAATTTGAAACCATTGAAGGTAAAATCAAACTTTACAACAACCAAGTATTTGTTGCGGAAAACA
>DUUM01000387.1 GCA_012841565.1 Candidatus Epulonipiscium sp.
ATTCCAAAAAATGATGTTGTATTTATGGGCGGTATTGGACAAGCTCCAAAATTAAATCAGTTTATTCCAGGCAATGGATTTAGCGGCCTCCACGGAAGAGTTCTTCCTGCAGCTACAGGTATCCACGCGGCGAATCCAAATCTAAAAATTATTATTAATAGTGGAGACGGGGATTCTTACGGTGAAGGTGGTAATCATTTAATTCATACCATTAGAAGAAATCCTAATATGACGCATTTTGTTCATAACAATCAAATCTATGGACTAACAACGGGCCAGCCCTCTCCTACTACAGATGTTACAGATCGTAATGGTGATATTAATCCATCTATACCTCTTAGGCCTTTAGCTCTAGCTCTTTCTGTAGGTGCCACATTTATAGCCCGCTGCTTTAGTGGTGATAGAAAGCATATGGAAGAGATTATGAAAGCTGCTATAGCTCACAAAGGGTATGCCTTAGTAGACATTCTTCAGCCATGTGTTACCTTTAATAAGGTCAATACCTATCAGTGGTATAAGCAAAGAGTTAAACCTGTTGATGATACCCATAACGTAAAAGATAAAGACGCAGCTAGAAAACTGGCAAGTACATGGGGAGATGAAATCCCTACAGGCATTTTTTATCAAGCCGAAGAACCGATGTATACCCAAAGAAGATCTGGTTTAAAAGATGGCTTAATCCCAGCTAAGCAAACAATAACAGATCAGGATAGAGAAAACAGATTAAAGTCATTTATATAATTGAATCTTGCCATACAACTAAAAATAAGGCTTATATATACCCAGCGAAGCCACCTTTGCGCTCTTTGCAAGAGTGGCGGAGTCGGGTATATATAAGCCTTATTTTGGCCATTGCAAATCTCAATTTAATTTCTAACCTACTATTTAGGAGCCTTACGAAAAATTAACACAACTAATAAAACAGAAATAACCCCTATGCAAATATTGAGAATCCAGGTGAAATCAAAGCTTTTTTCCTGAGGTATTTCTTCAATATCCCTTTTCTCCAATTCAGATAAAATAGCGGTTTCTTGTTTTGCCTTTTCCATTTCTGCGCTATAGATACCTATATCATAGTGAGGTTTCTTAGCCTCCTGATTACCAAAAAGAAGCTGAAGACTTGCCATATCATTTGTTTTAAATACTACTTTATCTATATAGTAACTAATCTCTAGTGCTTCAATATTAATAGGCTGATCATCCCTGTCATCGATCATAATTTGCAAATACTCCGAGGCAAGAAATCCATCTGCTGCTTCCTCCGCTGAAATAGTGGTATTGTGGACTTGAAATTCCTCCTGATTAAAACTATAAATTGATCCCGTTGTCACATGTTCTAAATTATTTTCTTCTTCACTCGTTTGATAAAGTTGATAATCCCTATTAAATTCACCATTTGCTTTTATCAAGATAGCATTAATTTTAAGCCTGTCTTTATTGTGTATCTTTACAACAGTTTCTTTTGCTTCCTTATTTATTTCTACTTTGTAATCCATTGCCTTAGATTTTTTGTATCCCTCATAAACAGATTCCCAATAATCATAGACAAGACTTAAATCACCTATTGAAACCCCTGTAATATCATTCAAGGAAATGATGCGGTAATAAAGGTATTTGTAACTATTCCCTAGTGATATTTGGGTCTTTTCTTGGCCGTTAATACGATAAATTATATCTGTTTTAATATTTTCCCAATCCCTATTATTATAACTACCTAGTATTTTTATTTCCTTATAAAAATTATCTTTAGGCATCTCAAATATAAGTGTGTTACCTATAATATCTTTATTTTTTTCTAAAATGTTCATTTTAAAATCAGTGTAATGGTCATTTTCTTTTGTATAAGAAATCACCTCTTCACTAGTGTATAACATCTGCTCTTCCCTATTTGTACTTGTAAAACCATTGTAAATATAATAAGGAGTAAATTCCCCTTTTTCATTTACAAGCCTTATATCCGATAAATCTTGATTTGCATAGCGATAGATATCCTCATCTAAATAAATAGCCTTTAGCTCCTCTTCATTTCCATAAGTAACTTTTTTAGAATACTGCCATCTATCTTGCCCTTCTGCAAAAATTAAAATAGTTGAACAAAGAATACATATCACTATTAAAGTAAGTTTACTGAGAAATATCCGCATGATTATCCACCCCTTGAAAATCAGACTTTAACTTTTGATAGATGAAAGAAATACCAAGCAGCACCAATCCAAAGCAAAAATATCCAATAATTTTTCCTAATCCAGATAAATTAATTAGGTCAAATATAAATAGCTTAGCTGTTGAAAAAATAGATAAGCCAAGTCCAAATCTTCTAATTAATACATAGTTTTTCTTAAAGCCAAAAACAATACATATAAATGACGAGACAACAAATATAATACTAATCAAAAGACTTATATTTTCTAAGCTTAGCTGAATAGTTAAAAATACTGATGTCACCCCTAATAAATATATGGCTATTATTAATGGATAAAACTCAATATTCATTTTTTGTTTCTTAACAAAATATAAGATCATATCCTTTATGCTTATAAATACCCAAACATTATATATAATTAACACCCCTATACCAATCCAACGTGCTAGAGGGTTAGATGTGCTTTCTATGCTGTTAAAATTCATCTGAATACATAATAGGTTAGATATAATAAGTAAGCCCACTGAAATACCCCTTACTACTTTATCCCTTATAGCCTCTATCTTCAAAAGACTATAAGCAAAAAGGATTGTGATAATGGCCATGATGATCACCTTATAAAAATAAATATAACTACTAGGCAGCTTTGTAGCAAGATAGAGATCATATCCTCTTCCAAAGATTCTAAGCAAATAAATCCAGCTATTTATAATGATAAAATACTTAAAACCATTTAATAATTCTATTTTAGATGTGTTTTTTATCAACTGATTATTATTAGACTCAGGAATATATAAGGTAAACGCATAGATTAATCCTAGAGTTATGGAAGTATACCTAATAGCAAACATATCCATATCCCATCCCCCAAAAAAGTCCACCATAAAAAACTTGTAGGCACAAAGACCAAGAATAACCCAGCCACCCAGTTCAATCTTTTCCACATTTCGTTTTTTTGCAAATACTAATATTAAAATAGCTTCTACAAGCCATCCCATGGTCATCCACTGAATACCAAACTGAAATGGTATCATTAAGATGCTAAAAGTTAGCGCCGTTATACTAAATAAGGCATGAACATGTTTTTCTTGCGAAAAGCGGTTATGGATTATTCTGCTTAAAGCAAAATATCCTACTGCATAAATAAGTGCTAAAAATCCCATATATTTATTAAGGTCAGCTAGGTCAAATAAGCTATAAACTAGCAGGCAATTAACAGTTGTATTAATTCCCAGTAATATTAAATCTGATACCCTAAGCTTGATATTTTTTCTAATAGGATATGCTAATGTAATACCTAGGTACAAAACAAATGTTAATAGGGCATAAATAATTGAAATAATTTCATTATCTGCTACAAAAACCAAACCAATTAAACACGGGATATTTAATATAAAACTTAAATAATTCATATAAATCCATCTTCTATCAAACGCCATAACTAATACTAAAATATTAAGGATCATCAAATATCCCATGGCAACATATGCCCCCGGACCCTCTAGCCCAATCATGAATGCGAAGCTAAAAAAGGGAAGGTATCCGCCAAATAAAGAAATCCCTGCAATAGTCCTAGAATTATATCTTCTAGATAAGGCAATTGCTCCTAAAGTAATTAAAACTGAAAAAATCATACTAACTGGTAAAGTTAAAATCTCCAAAAAGAAATAGCTACTAAAAACAGTCAAATATAAAGCACCTATTCCCCCACCGCATAATCCTAAAGCAAACAAGTTTTTCCCTTTCCTATTAAACCATTCTCCAGCTGCCAGTATTAGCCCTCCTAGCAAAAATCCAGCAATCCCTTTCATATAATTATTTAACCACTCTGAATAGGTATACTTCATAGCCGTAGCAACCCCAAATAATAATAAGATGATACCAATTTTATTAATCCAGTCAAGGCCAATTTTAACTTCTAAGTTGTTTTGTTTTTGTTTTTTAGCAAGAATATCCCCACTGATATTTTCTTGAAGTGAATCATATTCCATCTTTACCTCATGGATTGATTTTGTATAATCTTCCTTAATTTGTTCCTTTTGAACCCTTATTTTTTCATCAAGATCTCTTTGAATTTTATCAATTGCCCAATGAAATTCTTCATTCTTTTCTTGAAGTTCATCTGCTGCAAGTTGATTTATTCTTCGAACTTTATTTCTTGCTGCATTTTCTAACAAATCAAGCCGATTAATGGCCCCTTGTTTTTCATTTTGAAAATATAGTTCAATCTTTTTCTTTGAGGCATTAAGAATCACATTCCGCTCATTAAAAATCTGCTCTTTTAATGAAATTTTAATATTCATGTTTTCTTGATTTAATTTACCAATTTCTTTTTCTGCCTTTTGTAATTCTTTTTTAAGCAAATCAATTTCTTTTTTTATTCTAATATTTTCATTAATCGAATCATTTGAGTTGATTTCTTTAAATACTTCCTCATATTCTTTTAAAATACCCTTTTGGTTTTTTAATAATAATTGAATCCTATCCCCCAATTGCATCATTATCACCTCTCCTTTTTATTCATAATCCAATACATTATACCATAATATACCACCCATTTCCATTTATTAATTTATACTCTAATTCTTATTTCTTTTTATAATGCCTATTGATACAAAATAGGCTATACTTGATAGTGGTAATATTTTATTAGGAGGCCTATTAATGCAAAGAAAAGATATGCTTGAATTAAAAAAACGTTTTAAAAAAGATCATTGCACTTTCACTAACATATGTGGCTGCTATGTCAATGATGAAAAACACATTGTTTCAAAGTTTAGTGAGTTTTTTTTAAGCTTAGAAGAAGATGAACTTTTTAAGTACCTTGAAATTGCTAAAAAAGTCCTCTCTGGAACGATTGGGAATAATATTTTAAAACTCAACTTTCCCCTAGATGAAGACTTTACCAATGAGAGACAAACTTCCCTTATGCAGCTTAAAAAAAGCCGCTTAAAGGATCCTGCCATGCTTGATGCCTTTTATGACCTAGTCATTGAGCATTATGAGGTAGAGGGTAACTTTTTAATCCTTCTTTTTCATGATGCTTATGATGTGATGAAAAAAACGACTGACAATCAAAAGCTAGATGAATCTGAAGAAGTATATGAATATATATTATGTGCCATTTGCCCTGTTCCCCTTTCAGATCCTGGCCTTACCTATGTTGAGCAGGAAGATAAAATAAAGTCCCGCATTAGAGAATGGGTAGTTGCCCCGCCTCTTAATGGCTTTGTATTCCCTGCTTTTGTTGATCGCAGCGCCGACGTTAATGCGCTTATCTATTATGCAAAAAAACCTAAAGAGCCCCACCCTGAACTCATGGGAAATATACTAGGTTGTCATGCAAAACAAACGGCTACTTTGCAAAAAGAGATGTTCCAATCCGTTATTAAAGATTCCCTTGATATAGAAGAAGAGCAAGCAGATATGATTTTTATGGATGTGCAAGAAAATTTAAATGTGATGATAGATGAGTATAATGCCTTATATGATGACACCGACCATGACCCTATCACTTTATCAAAAAATCATATTC
>DUUM01000388.1 GCA_012841565.1 Candidatus Epulonipiscium sp.
ATTTTTAATCAAGCTTTTCATTCTGTCCCAATTTTGATCATTATCTGCTTTATACCAATAATCTATTGATTCCTCTTTTATTAATGTATTCCCATCATCCTTAGCAATTATTATTCTATACCTTACTTTATATCTTTCATTTTTATTTTTTATATAAAACAATATACCTATCTCTGACTCATCTTTCCCATACATAATATATTCATCAATATCCTTTGGCAGGGATTTGCCAACAAAAACATCTTTAATAATTCTTACAGCACTAATGATGGAAGTTTTACCAGAGCCATTCTGTCCATAAATACCTAGTACATCTCCTAGGCCATCTTCTATATTAGAAATATCAGACATCACTACTGTCCCGTTTGATATGTTCTTATAGTCTTTAAGATGAACTTCTAAAATTCTAACTATATTATCATCAAAATTAATCATCCTACCACTCCCTCTCCAATTACATTATAGTGCTGCAATAAACAATACGCAAGCCTTAAATTAATATTTGATACATTTTGTTTCATTATTAGTATATACATAAATAGCTGTAAGTATACATCATCCAGTGTAAAACAAAGCAAAAAAAGGCACCTACCGGTTAAAGTAAGTGTCTTTCTATTAAAATCCCATCATCGGGCTTCTATGGTTAATATATCTATCCCCTTTACTTCATGGTTTTTTGCAGTTTTTCAACAATGGGGTAATCTGCTGCTGGCCATTCCACTGTCTTCAAATCTTTTACATCTAACCATTTAAAACTTTTATGTTCTTTCATATTAAATTCTCTACTATCCACATGGCAAATATAACTTCTTAAGGTAATGTGAAAGTCCGGGTAATCATGGTCTACCGTCATAAAATAATCCTCTGCTTTCACGTCAACTTTAAGGTCCATCTCCTCCATAAGCTCCCTAGTAAGACTTTCTTCATAGGTCTCACCGTCATCCACTTTACCACCAGGAAATTCGAACTTATTCGATATATAGTCATATTTCCCTTTCCCACGCTGCATACATAATATTTGATTGTTGTTAATAATAATTGCTGCTGTAACGACATAACTTTTCATAATCTCTCCTATACCTCTGTTATATAATCATACAAATCTTCACGAACTGGAGTATCTAATTGATACATAAGCTCAACCACATTATCTCCCGAACTTTCCCTGAACACTTCCTTAGGTTCCCCAGTTGTTTTTATTCTACCTAAATAATAAAATTCTTTGGATCCTTTATCATCTTTGTTTTTCCTTACAAAAAGATCCATACTTACACCAAGCGTTTCTGCATTATATGCTGTGATTATATCACTCGACTGCAATGTTCTTTTTGCCTTAGATATGGCTTTTAATTTTGAACTTGTTAAAAATTCATCTTCATATTTTATTGTCTCGTTTATGGAATCATCTTTATGATAGTTAATAAATACTGGGTATGTTTTTGTTTTCTCATCATACTTATAGCCTCCAATGTTTAAAGAAACAACGTTTTTCTCCCATTCAAGAAGCCGACAAACATCTTCATAACTATATTTTTGGTATAATTGAAAACTTGTTTTCTTATATATTTCACCATAATACTTTTTATTTCTATATAAACCAAAATCAATAAGTTCTTCAATCATACTAGCAAAACTATTGTTTTTCAATAAGCGTTGAAAATTAGAATTAACCCGGTAGTCAGCACCATCATAAGCGATAAAAACACATTCTTTATATGTCTTTTTTGAAACACCTGTTGCAAATTTATTGGTCAATACATTCGCTACATTAGTAATAGTCTTATCTAGGCAGGCTATACCAAACTCCATCTCTAAACGCTCTTTCATATAAGTCATTAGCTTTGTTTCACCCTTTAAAATACCTTCAATGACAATCAATTCATGAGGTCTTTTCCCAATAGCTAGTTTTTTAGAAATAAATTCAATATACTGAGCCTCAAGGTCTGTTAAGCGTATTGTATATTCATCCTCATATTTTTCAAGATAACGATAATAAGACCCTATTGAATTATTTTCAAACATACGTGCCAAATCAAGAGAATCATGATTCTCGAAATCCATTAATGCTGGGATTTTACCCAATCTAAATTTAAGATTTTTATAACTTTCTTTAATGAAAGCTACACTATTAAAATTTGCTTGATCTATGGATTCATAAATACGCTTTTTTGCAATGGCATCAAAGTTAATTGTTGTACATCCTGGTATAACCCGGCTGCCCTCTGCAACATAACGACGTACTGTATCCTTATTAAAAGATCTGTCATCTGACAGGGCTACTGGGATCATAAAATTCGTTTTATAATTTCCAATAAAATCTAGCACCACAACAAATTCTTTATTACGAGCTTTTCGAAGTCCACGGCCTAACTGTTGTACAAAAATAATTGCCGATTTTGTTGGCCGTAGCATAATAACTTGGTTTACATGAGGCACATCAATTCCTTCATTAAAAATATCAACTGTAAAGATATAATCCAGGTGATCTTCTTCTTCGCTTTCAAGCCTATTTACAGCCACTTCTCTTTCCTCTTGAGTATTCCCTCCGCTAAGAGCTATTGTCTTGTAACCATGGCGGTTAAATGCATTAGATAGCTCTAATGCTTCTTCGTTACGACTGCAGAAAATCAATCCTTTACAAATATCACCATCATGACCATAAAACCGTACTTTTTCGATAATATTTCTCACACGTTCTTCTGATACAAGATATTTGAATTCGCTTTCCTCATCAATAATATGGCCATCTACTGTAAGTTCTGTAATACCAAAATAATGAAAAGGTGCTAACATTTCTTCTTCCATTGCCTGCTGAAGTCGAATTTCATAAGCTATATTGTAGTCAAAATCTTTACAGATATTATGATCGTCACTACGCTCTGGCGTTGCCGTCATACCTAGCAAAAATTCTGGCTTGTAGTGACTCATGATTTTTTGATAAGTCTCTGCTCCTGCCCGGTGGCTTTCATCAATAACAATATAATCAAATGTATCTGGTTCAAGTTCTGCCAAAATATCATCCTTGGACATTGTCTGAACAGTTGAAAAGGTAAATTGACAGTCTAAATCCCTGTAACCCCCACCGATTTTACCAACACTAATATCACTGCCAAGCACATTTTTAAAACTTTCAATGGACTGATTAAGAATCTGCTCTCTATGTGCTATAAACAGCATTTTCTTTGGTTTATATTTTGCTACATCAAAAGCTGCCAAATAGGTTTTTCCTGTACCTGTTGCTGATATAAGAAGTGCTTTGTTTTCTCCACGTTCTCTTACCTTTTCAATACCACCAAGGGCCTTGACTTGCATTTTATTTGGGCTAATCTTAGGACGTAAATCATGGTTAACTCTATATTCTGTTCCGGTAGATTCTGCAATAATTAGCCCCAGCTCATCTTTAGTCACCCGCTCACTATTTTCTTTGTTTTTACGATATATAAGGTCATACTGCTCTAGCCACTGCTCATTAACTTCAACACTGTTATGAAAGGTTTGCTCAAACTCTTTAAGCGTTTCTTCAATTAAAGATCCTTTATCTGTGGAAGAGACTTTTATATTCCATTCCTTATTTTTACTAAGGGCATTTTGGGTAAGATTCGAGCTTCCTACAATCAAATTGTACTCATCATCTTTTCTAAAAATATAACCTTTTGAATGTAAGTCTTCATGGACAACCATTCTAAGTTCAATATTTTCAAACTCTAATAACTTCCGTAGGGCAGTTGGATCAGTAAAGTTCAGATATTGGGACGCAACAATCTTTCCTCTAACACCTTTAGATTCAAGCTCTTTTAAGGTATTGAGAAGAACAAGGACACCGCTATATGTAATAAAGGCGACCGAAAAGAAGAACTCATCACAATTCTCAAGTTCACTAATGATACTACTTAATACCTTCTTCCCTTGCTTATGATTATTTAGCAAAAGTCTAGGTCGATATTTTTCTAGCGATATGTTATCCTTATCTATAAATCCCGTATGTAGACTGTTGATTAGTTGCTGTTGTTTTAGTGGACTTGCCATAGTACCC
>DUUM01000036.1 GCA_012841565.1 Candidatus Epulonipiscium sp.
CAGACTATAGAGGGGTGGGTTAAGTTTGTTAGAAGATTAGTAGCTGTCAGGGATTCTATAACTGATGTCGATATAACCCTGTTAGCAATGGCAGCAATAATGCTGGATTTAAAGTTGAATGGTGCTAGATAGTAATAAAAACAAAGTATAAATATATGAAAGAAAGTATGATACCAACAACCACCCTCTTACACGGCGATTGTTTAGAATTAATGAAAGACATACCCGATAAGAGTATTGATGCTATTATTTGCGATTTGCCTTATGGAACTACTGCTTGTAAGTGGGATAGTATAATACCATTAGAACCTTTATGGAAAGAGTATAAACGAATAATAAAAGATAATAGAGCAATAGTATTAACTGCTTCTCAACCTTTTACTACAAAATTGATTGGTAGTAATTATGATTGGTTTAAATACGAATGGATTTGGGAAAAGGATGGGGGAAGTAATTTTGCAACCGTAAAATATATGCCAATGAAAGAACACGAAAATATTTTGGTTTTCGGGAAAGGTAAAATATTATACAATGAGCAAAGGGAGGAGCGAATTGGTAGTAGAAAAGGCAAAATAACCAAAACAAAAGATAGTGGAAGAACTGAAAGTGTTTATGGAACGCAAGAAGGTGGATTAGAAATGATTGTGCCTGAATTAAGATGCCCAAGAAGTATTCAAAGATTTACAAGAGAAAGAGGATTACACCCAACTCAAAAACCAGTCGCTCTCATGGAGTACCTAATCAAAACCTATACCAACGAAGGAGGAACGGTATTAGACAACACCATGGGTTCAGGCACAACAGGCGTTGCATGCGTAAATCTCAATCGCAACTTCATCGGCATGGAATTAGACGAGGGCTACTTAAACATTGCCACCAACAGAATACAAGAAGCTAAAAATAACAAAACACTATTCTAATATGAAGCTAGAAACAAAGTATTACACTATAACAATAATGGATAAATGCTTCGACATGCCTAAGACTATGCTAATACCTAACACTGGAGACTTGGTATTTATACATGACATGGTAGGTGTTGTCCAGGAGGTAGAGTATTTTATAGTAGATAATAAACTATTTACTGTGAATATTAACGCCACAATGCCATGACTTATTACTATGAAGCAACCTTCAATTATTCAAAAAAATGCTCATTCGGTGGAGAGGTAGATATAGAGCTAATTAAAGAAGATGGCACATATAAGAATATTGATGAGATAATGAAAGAGGTGAAGCAAGGACTGTTAGATAAGTATAAACAATTCTTCTGCGTTTGGCAAGACATCAGTAGTATCGAAGTTGAGGATAATAATAAAAACATAATATTTAAATGGAGTAAATAATGAAAGAAAAAGCAAATGAAGTTGAGGAATGGCGTGACATACCAGGCTATGAAGGTTATTATCAGGCTAGCAGTTTGGGAAGAGTGAGGAGCTTGGATAGAATGACTGTGTTTAGCGATGGCAGGAAAAGGTTCTACAAAGGGCGGGTTTACAAAGGGAATGTTAGCGACAGGTATAGACAAATAGGACTAAGCAAAAAAGGACATGCCCGAATATATCGTATTTCGCAAGTTGTCGCTATGGCTTTTTTAGGACATAAACCTAATGGGAATACACTTGTTGTGGATCATATAAACGGAGACAGATTAGATGATAGATTAGAGAATTTAAGAATAGTTACTATGAGGGAGAACTCTTCCATCTGCTATAGGGGAGGGAGTGATTCTTTCAGCTCTAAATATATAGGTGTAAGCTGGTACGAAAGGGGCTCTAAATGGGTGGCTAATATTGTATATAAAGGAGAGACCTCCCATCTAGGGTACTTCATGAACGAAGTAGATGCATACACCGCTTACCAATTAGCTTTATCAAAAATAAAGGACGGCTCATTTAGCCCCGACGACTATAAGCCAAAATGGACGAGTAAATACAAAGGAGTTTCCTTCGATAAGCAAAAGGGTAAATGGGCAGCCCACATAACAACAGGAGGGGAGCAAACATATTTAGGTTGTTTTCATGATGAGGAGGAGGCTTTTATTTCTTGCCAAACAGCCTTACTGGAAATAGATAGAGGGTCATTCAATCTGCATAACTACAGGGTCAGGTGGTCGAGCAAGTATAAAGGGGTTAGCTTCAATAAAGAGGGTAATAAGTGGAGGGCTCAAATTTCGGCTAACGGCAAGCAAATATATATAGGCTTATTTCATACAGAGTTAGAAGCTCACGAAGCTTACCAAGATAAATTAAACGAATTAAATAACACAAAAAAAGAGACACATGGCACAGAAGCAATACACTGACATGGAAACAGGCGAGATTGTCACTTTTTCATTTGAAGAATCGTTCTTTTCGGTAAGGACAACCG
>DUUM01000389.1 GCA_012841565.1 Candidatus Epulonipiscium sp.
GATTGTTGTGAATGTCTTGGGGGCTGAGGGGGAAATATTTTCTATAGGAGTCCTATATGGCTTAATTGCTGCGTTGTTTTATGCAGCCCTTATGATTACCAACAAATTTGTACGAGGAATTTCAGCAATGGAAAGTACTTGGGTTCCACTTATAGTTGCGGCTATTTTAATGTCAGCTTATGTGTTTTTTACAACAGGGGAAATAGTTCATTTGCCAAAAGGAAATGATATTTGGTTAGTGTTGATAGTGGGCGTGGTTCACACAGGGATAGCCTACCATTTATACTTTTCTGCAATGCAGAAGTTATCAGGACAAAGTATTTCTGTTTTAAGTTATATTGATCCTGGGTCAGCCCTTCTTTTTGCACTTGTTTTCCTGGGGGAAAGGTTATCAGTGTATCAATTAATAGGGGCACTTCTTATTTTTGGGGGAACCATAAATAGTCAGATAGTGAAAAAAGCATGAACATGGGGACAGTCTCCCTCTGCCACTCTATAGTGGTGAAGGGAGACTGTCCCCACGTTTACCAGTCGGTAAGTTTGATGGAGCCACTTACGCTTGAGGCATTAATTTTTAATGAGGAATCCCCATATGCGGTTTTCCCGGACTTTGAATAGGCTGTATTTGCATAGGTATCTTTTACACTAGCAGATGTTGTGGAATAATCCATCGTGTATCCTGATACGTTTTCCAGTTGAATTCTCACTGAACCGCTAATACTAGAACCTAAAATTTGTTTGGAGTCTTGGTTTGCCAGTATCCGAACACTTCCGCTAACTGATTTGGCCTCTACATCTTCAAAGGATGAGTAGATGCGTACAGATCCGCTGGTTGATTTTGCAAAGACCTTTTCACCGGCTTGATGGATCCTTATGGAGCCGCTTATGCTGGTGGCTGTGAGGGTGTTTTTACTAATTGCATCATGAATAAGGCTACCACTTATATTATTTATGTCATATTCTAAAGTGCTACCGCGGGGAACTTCAATAATAATATTACCTGTTGCAATAGATAAAAATGACAAGGGTTTTCCTTGTTTAAAAGATAGGACATGGCCTTTTTGAGATAGCATATTGGGTTTACTAGTACTCAGTCCATATGCTTGCGAATTATCTGTAACAGTTACTGTTGCCACATCACTTTCGTAAATGTGTATAGGTAGGCTAATGGCGTCTACTACGATTTTTTCAACACCTGAAAATGATTTTACTTCACCTTCTATAAGAGGTGCGTTTTTCATAATAAGGTTTCTAAAGGGAGTGCTTCTTGGTGTAGAAGAGCTTAGGATAAATACACTGATCCTGAATAAAGTAATCAATATAAAAAACAGGAGGACTAATTTTATAAGCAGCCATTGCTTCCTACTCATCCCCAACCCTCATTTCAAAAATAGTTTTGATGATTTCTCCAAAGACTGCCGCTAAAATCCAAACAAGCCAAGTAATGTCCCATCGCCCGGTTAGAAAACTGATGGCAAGGTAAATAAATGTTATTAATGTCCAATAGATAGATAATATGCTTTTTAATAGCATACTTTGTTTGGTAGTAGCCACGCGAAATTCTTTATTAGTTTGTTCGTTGTAATCTTTATATTCAGGGGGTGTTGACATATTTGTGTATATGATCATCCCTGTAGCAACAGCTGAAATAGTTAATAATATAAGTAGGCCTATTATGCCATATACATCTTCATGGCCTAGGAATTCTCCAAGTCCTCCTAGGCCGATTAAAAAAACAGCACCTATAATATACATAGCTACACCAATTGCAGTGTTTTTGGCATTACGCCTTCGATAAAAATTGGCTTTTTGTACAAATTCAGCATCAGGTATTACCTCAGCAAGCATTTCGTCTATATCCCCTAAACTGCTAATAACAAGACTGTATGCTTGATTTTCTGTTTTGCCTTCCTGAATGTAGTCATCAAAACGCTCAGACATATTAGACAAAATTTCCTCTTTTAATTCATTTGCTTTTTTACTAGCAGGGATATCAGAAAACAACCCCTCTACATAGTTCTTAATCTTATTATTCACACTAAACACCCTCCTTATTTTAACAAGTTTTCAATCATCTCTTTGATTTTTCCCCAATGATGGAAGTTTTCTTGGTATAGTTTTTTACCTTCATCCGTAATAGTGTAGTAGCGCCTTCTTGCGCCTACATTTTCGTCCCCCCAATAAGATATAATATACCCGTCAGTTTCTAATCTGCGAAAAGCAGTATAAAGGGTTGCCTCTTTTAGTTCGAATTCGTCATTTGTTATAGATTGTATGGTTTTATTGATTTCATAGCCGTAGCTGTCAGCTTTTGCAAGCTGAGCTAATATGATTGTATCTGTGTAACCACGAATCACATCAGAAATAACAAGCATTACCTCACCTCTCTTAAGTATATTATAATCATACATACCTCGCCTGTCAAGGTATATAAAAAACTTTACTACAAAAATGATATAGCAAACTGAAGAAAATTACATAAAAATAATAGATATATGTTCAGCGAAGCAACCTTTGCGCTCTTTGCAAGAGTTGCTAAGTCGAACATATATCTATTATTTTGGCCGTAAGCCATTTATGAATTTTATATTACAATCTATTCATCATAGAAGCAAAAAACTTAACCGTAGTAATTAATTTATCTACTGGGATTCGTTCATTATTTCCATGAATTAACTTTCTTTCAGCAGAACTTAGTTCCATTGCAGAAAACCTATATACATTTTCACTGATTTTTGTATAAGACCTAGAATCACTACAAGCTAGCATTAAGTAAGGGGAAATGATCACTTGAGGCCAGATAGACTGAATCCCTTGTTTTAATATATTCCAAGGTTCATTATCTATATTAGAAAATGGTTTTACAGGAATATCATCTAATGCTTCAACCAATATATTCTTATCTTTAATCCGGTTTTGAATTCCTTGTATAATACTTTCCTTGGTATCCCCTTCCATTACCCTTACATCCCCTTCAATACTAGCAAAGGGTGGTATCACATTAATGGTATTACTGCCCTGCATTTTCGTAAATGCAATAGTCGTTCTAACCAAGGCATTTAATTCTCCACCAGTTTTTTTTGTAAGAAGATTTAATAGGGGAGCAAAAAAGGAAAGATTGGCAAATACCATTCTAAGTCCAAAAGAAGAATAAGGCCCTATGATATTAAACATATCTTTTACAGGCTGAGACAGATGGAATTTAAAAGGGCTATTTTCTATTCGGTTCACTGCTTTTCCAAGCTTTCCAATTTGACTAGTAGGAGGAGGGGCTGAGCCGTGACCGCCTTGGCTTTTTATAGAAAGCTTAATACGCAATTTTCCCTTTTCTCCTGTTCCAATAAGGGCAGCCTTTTCCTTAACCCCTGGAATTACTCCTTCAACAATGGCTCCGCCTTCGTCAAGAACCATGAAGGGTTTAACTCCTTTATCATCTAAAAAATCAACGATTACCTTTGCACTTGCACCATTTGTTTCTTCATCCCCAGAAAAAGATAAATAGATATCATTTTTTGGTGTAAACCCATCTTTAATTAGTAATTCAGTAGCTTCCATAATACCGCATAGTGTCCCTTTTGTATCGAGTGTACCCCTTCCCCATAGCACATCATCTTCAATAACAGCGGCAAAAGGATCCTTATCCCACTGATCTTTATTAACAGGAACAACATCATAATGAGCCATAAAAACCGATGGCCTTTCTGAAGATTTGCCCTTCCAATGATATAGCACACCAGTCCGGCCTATATGATGAAGCTGACAGGAACCATTAACAGCAGGATATTTTTCTATTAAGAGATTTTTAAACTTAACAAACTCTTCTTGATCTTCAAGAGTTGTATCTTTATAGGAAACGGTTTTACACTTGATCATTTCTTGAAACCTTGAAATAATAGCTTTTTTATCTACATCTATTTCAAATGACTCTGTAGACTTTTCTTTTAATGGTTTAAATTGAATGGTTCTAATGATTAACACCAAGATTAATAATAAGATTAAGACTAAAATACCAATTATAATATATGCAAACATCTTAACATTCTCTCCTTTTACA
>DUUM01000390.1 GCA_012841565.1 Candidatus Epulonipiscium sp.
ATGGATTATTTGGCACAAATATAGGTCTTTTAAGGCTAGCGCTACCAATTGGAATCAGTTTTTATACATTCCAAACCATGAGTTATACAATAGATGTTTATAGGGGAGAGGTAAAACCTCAAAAGAATCCTTTTGACTTTGCAACCTATGTTGCTTTATTTCCCCAACTAATTGCAGGGCCTATTGTGAGATATAAAACAATAGCTGAGGAAATTGAAAAGAGAACTCATTCCATTGATAAGGTTGCCTATGGGGCTAAACGGTTTGTCATTGGGTTATCTAAAAAAGTGTTAATTGCAAACTCCTTAGGTGAGCTTAATATGATTGCCATAAGTACAAAACAAAATTCTGTTCTTTTTTATTGGATAGGGGCTGTGGCTTTTGCTCTTCAAATCTACTTTGATTTTTCCGGCTATAGTGATATGGCAATAGGCCTTGGTAGAATCTTTGCATTTCACTTTTTGGAGAACTTTAACTATCCGTATATTTCAAAAAGTATTACGGAATTTTGGAACCGATGGCATATGTCGCTTGGGACCTGGTTTAAAGATTACTTATACATTCCACTTGGGGGCAATAGAGGATCTAAAGCTAAGTGGTTTAGAAATATATTTATTGTCTGGTTTTTAACTGGATTTTGGCATGGTGCAAGTTGGAATTTCATTGTTTGGGGACTATATTTTGGAGTTATTTTAGTCCTAGAAAAAATGTTTCTTAAGAAGCTATTTGGAAAGATACCAGCTTTATTTAGCCATATTTATGTTTTATTTATTGTTTTAATTAGCTTTGTCATTTTTAATAGTGATAGTATGTCTGGAATTTCAATTTACATGAAAGGAATGTTTGGATTTTTGAAGATTCCTACTTGGAACACAGAATCAGTATACTATCTTAAAAGTTATGCCGTAACCATTATTATGGCAGTGATTGGAGCTACACCAGTGATTAAAAATATGTTTAGCAAATACAAAGAAAATAAAATGGGCACTTTTTTAGAGCCGATTGTTTACGTGTTTCTTTTACTTATAACAACAGGGTACTTAGTGGATTCTTCTTTTAATCCATTTTTGTATTTTAGGTTTTAATATGAAAAATAAACTTATAACAGTAACCTTATCTGTTTTATTATTTTCTATATTTGTAATCAATATCTTGAGTCCTATAAAAGAGGTATCCTATAGTGAAAGGCGCAAACTAGCTCAGTTTCCCAAGCCTTCATTGAATGCAATTATAAGTGGAGAGCTTATGAAAGATTTTGAGAACTACACCCTAGATCAATTTGCTTTTCGTAATCAGTTTAGAAGTTTAAAGGCATTATTTGATTTTAAAATTTTAAATAAAAAAGACAATAATGATATCTATGTAATTGGGGATAATGTGTTTAAAATGGAATATCCATTAGATGTGGGTAGTGTGTATGAAATGAGCGAAAAGATGAATAAGGTATATGAGCTATACCTTAAAGATATGAATGTATTTTATTCTATTATTCCTGATAAAAACTATTTTAGAAAAGACGACCAGACACATCTCATAATGGATTATGAAAAGCTCCAAGAAATTATGATAGAAAACGTGGAAAACATGACCTACATTGATATTATAGACAGTTTAGAGCTAGATGATTATTATAAGACTGACACTCACTGGAAGCAGGAAAAATTAAGTAAGGTGGTAAAAACCCTAAGTGAGCAAATGGAATTTGAAAAAGATGTTAATAATATTATGTATACACAAAAGACATATAACCCTTTTTATGGTGTATACTACGGCCAATCAGCTCTTAATATTGAGCCAGATACTTTGATTTATCAGACAACAGATAAGATGAATCAGATTAGTGTTTATAATTACGAGAATTCAGCAGGAGAAGAGATGCCGACATCAATATATGATGAGAAAAAACTTGGGAAGATGGACTCATATGATGTGTTTTTATCTGGCGCTACCCCACTTCTTACGATTAAAAATCCAGGGAATAAAAGTGGTAAAGAGTTGATTATATTTAGAGATTCCTTTGGAAGTAGTTTGGCGCCACTTTTGATAGAAGAATATAGCAAGCTAATGCTAGTTGATTTAAGGTATATTAGTCATGAGGCTATAGGGGACTTTATTGATTTTGGAGACCAGGATGTTTTGTTTTTGTATAGTACTTTGGTTATTAATAGCAGTGAAATAATACAATAAGACAACTAAAGGGCGGTCATATGGCTTCCTTTAGTTGTCTTATTGTATCGTCAAGATAGTTGCACCTAAGAAACTATGATTTTTAATAGTAATGGAATAGTAATTAAAGAAAGCAGGGTAGTAAGAGATACTAAAACTGCTGCATAATCTGGTTCTGTATCAAAACTCTGGGCAAATATAGATGTCATTGCAGAAGCTGGCATGGCTGTCATAAGAATGACTGAATTAATAGGGATAGAAGTATTACCCAAGAGGGAGAATATAAAGTATATAATGAGAGGAATAATAAGTAGTTTAGTAGTCAACCCATAATAAATGGTCCAGTCACCCAAATAATCTGTGATTTTAGCATGGGCAAGAATGCCCCCGATAATAATCATAGACAAAGGGCCTGTCATATTTCCGATACTAGTCATAGGTGATAAGAGAGCACTTGGTAATTGAATGTGGAAAATCATAATAATAATACCTATAAAAACAGCTATAATAGAAGGATTTAAAAGCATCTTTTTGGCTTCAGAGAAGAAGTTTTTATGGGGTAAATTTTTTTCAAATAGCATAACGCCGTAAGTCCATAGAAATACTACAAAAAACATATTAAATATGGAGCCATATACCACACCTTCAGAGCCGTATATAGACATCAGTATTGGAAAACCAACGATTCTTTTATCATATGTAAAAATAAATGACGTCACAATCATAAAAGGTAAAGCTATTTGGATTAAAATATTCCTTAAACCCTTATTAATTTCATAGGTAATAATTTTTTTCTTATTGCCATAAAAACCAACTAATATCATAAAGAATAAAGACAGAACGCTTTGAGTAGTAGGTGACATTTCTATCCCCCTTGGACTAAAATAGTATTAATTATATGATATTCAGAAATCTGGAGAAGTATACTTATAGCCAAAAAAATAAAACTTGCAATACTAGGTGCACCTAATGAAAAAAGTCCCCAACCATAACGGTTCGGGACTTTTAGTTGCTTGAATGATTTAGGCTTCTACGCCGTATACTTCAAGTTGGGTTAAAGCAGGGAAAGGTGAAGGGTCATCAGCTTTAATCATATTGCTCATTTTAACCCATTCAACGGTTTTCTTTTCAAATGGAATGACGTGAGCTTTAGCTAAGCTTTTTTCTAAGTCAACTTTCATTTGGCTACCGTCGGAGAATGAAAGAGTAACATTAGTCCACCAGTTATCATGTGGAAAGTCAGCTCTTGTATAAATTAAAATCTGGTCGATGGCTACTTTGCGGCCAAACTCGATTTTGATTTCAGCATCGTCTTGTTGATTGATTCCCCAAGAGTCATAAGGCCATGGACCATGGTCGTCGTTGGCGATTCCGCCGTTGATAGCATTTCTAGCCGCAAATACGGATTCTCCTCTTGTTTCAACATTGGCACTAGCATGTGGATAGCAACCAGTGTCACTGTGCTGATCCATTACGTTTTTAGCAAGATTCTTATAAGCAGCCACTTCGTGGTCATAAGCAACCCTAGCCATTAGTGAATGAAGTTTACCTGAAAAGGTTTTTGGTGAATAAGCAACCTTTTTTTCACCAAAAGGTATTAAAAAATCTACTTCTGGTTTTGTGATATAAGTAAAAGCTTCTCCCAGTGCGTCGTCAACTTGAATGATATAAAATGCATTGATGTTATCAGTGGTAAACTGAATGGTATCACCTTCTGTATATTCGTTTTTATAGATAAGAAAAAGTTCGTTGGTAGCTTTCTTTTCTTGTAAGATTTCTCCATTTGAAGAAACAATCTTAAATCCCAATTTTGCCATTAATAATCTCCCCCTAAAACGATAAATTTGTTACATACAATATTAGTATAGCTTATTATGGAATATAAATAAAGTCGCATCTAAAGGATCAACATTGAAGTATTAGGAGAAAGGTGAGATAATACTCTATACACAAAGAAAAAAGGAGATTTGGACATGCAAAAAACTAATAACACAACTGATTTATAAAAAGACATTAGGATTTAAGGAAGGGGAGGTATTATGACTAAAGAAAAGATAACTTTTAAAAACAAGGACAATAGTAAAATTTATGTTCACAAATGGTCACCGGATAAAGAAATTAAGGGCATTATTCAAATTGCTCATGGAATGGCCGAAAGAGCTATTAGATACGATTATTTTGCTAGGGCTTTAGTGAAGGAAGGCTTCATTGTTTATGCAAACGATCATAGGGGGCACGGGGAATCAGCTGCATCAATAGAAGAGCTAGGCTATATAAGTGATCATGATGGATTTGGTGATATGGTGGAAGACATGAAAACTTTAACGACTATAGCTAAATCAGAAAACCCCGATGTACCAGTGATTTTATTTAGTCATAGTATGGGGTCATTTTTAGGCCAAAGATATATTCAACTATATGGTAATGAAATTGACGGGATAATATTATCAGGGACTAGCGGGAAACCGCCTTCAACTGTAAATATAGGCATATTCCTTGCTAAAATAATGATGAGAATAAAGGGGAGGAAAGCAAGTGGTAAGCTACTAGATAAAATTGCTTTTGGGAGTTATAATAAAAAATTTAAACCCAATAAAACAAAATTTGATTGGCTATCTAGAGATGAAGAAGAAGTAGCTAAATATGTAGAAGATCCATACTGTGGAACTTTATTTCCAGTATCTTTTTTCTATGATTTATTTGTAGGTATGAAGACTATTCATAAACCGGAGTTTCTAGAAAAGGTACCGAAGGAGCTTCCTATTTATATTTTTGGCGGACAAGATGACCCGGTTAGTAATTATGGAGCAGGCATTAGTAATCTCGCCAACACATATAAGTCTTTAGAAATTGAGAATATTACGAGTAAGTTATATCCAGGTGGAAGACATGAAATGCTTAATGAAATTAATAAAGATGAAGTGATTGCAGATATTACTAAGTGGATTAAAGGTATAATCTAAACCTAAAAAAGTTTGGAGCAGAACTATTTACTTATCCAATACATAAGATAAAATGATGTATTACTAAAATGATATTTTATTAAAATGGAGTGTTTTTATGTATCTGCAATTAACGTATCCCCCATTTTTTAATGGCTATTACTACCCTTATAGAAATGATGTGAATATACAACCAAGAAAAGCTGTTGCTTATATACTAGGTGGATCTTTGGCTCCTCAGATTAAAGGTGTTGTAACTTTTAGCACGGTTGTAGGAGGAACAGAAGTGTTTGTAGAAGTTAGTGGGCTTCCACTATATAAATCTGCTACGGAAGTAAGCTCTCAAGTTGGACCTCATGGGTTCCATATTCATGAAAATGGCGCTTGTGAGACGGATGACCCTACAAAACAATTTGAAGCCGCTGGTGGGCACTGGAATCCAACAGATGAGCCTCATGGCAATCATGCGGGGGATTTCCCCGTTATTTTTAGTAATAATGGTTATGCTAGGATGAGCTTTTTTACGAATAAGTTTACGGTTCCCCAAATCATTGGAAAATCCATTATTATACATGAAAGTCCTGATGATTATAAAACACAGCCTTCTGGGGCATCAGGTAGAAAATTAGCATGTGGTGTTATTCAAAAAGCGATATAAGTAAAATAAAAAAGCTGCTTTCTGTATGATCATACAGAAAGCAGCTTTTAATAGTTAGATTTTAAGAATTAAGAAATTCGTTTTAGAATCTTATCTTCATCATAAAAGTGTAGCACAACTGCCCCTAGTATTGAAAAGACAATGGCTGCTACTAATGCCAAACGGTATCCAAGGCCTGTTTCTTTTCCTATAACAGCAAAGGATGTAAAAAACACCATTGCAATGGATTGCCCCATTTTAAATGCAAAAGTTCTAGCAGCAAAAAACATACCTTCACGGTTTTCATTGGTTTGCGCACTTTCATATTGAGCAATATCGGCAACCATAGCCTGAGGCAATATTCCTAGTATAGCCATGGGGATAGCGGCTAATATGGAAATAAGATAACCATGAATAACATTTGGAATAAATGTCATACCACTTAGACTGGCTACAAAGAAGGTAAAGGCAAAGAAGATAAAAGCCGCCATAACCAATTTCTTTTTCCCTATCTTTTTTGCAATTATATTAACAGGGATATAAAACAGGAAAGAAACCAGTGTCATAAGCAAAAATAATATTGTAATCATGGTTTCTTCTAGGCCCAGTAATCTAACAACAAAAAACGGTAATCCTGTTTGAAACATAGTTAAAGCGATCCAGTAAAAAATGTCAGATAATACAAAGATTCTAAAGTGCTTATTTTTAAATGTTTTAAGGAGAGAATCGAAGGCTTTGCTTTTAGAGGGTTCAACATTAATATAGTCCTTTTCATTAATAAACAAAGCGGGAACCATCATACATAAGAAGGCAATAACAGCCAAAATAATAAAGGTTAAACGAATAGCTGCCATTCTATCCATACCACCACCGATAAAAATATCCCAGATAAAAGGTGCCCCATAGGCAAGTGCAGTACCGAGTAGAAAGGTAATAGATATGTAAGTTGATATATTAATTTTATCATCTTGGTTACGTGCTAGTTCAGGAATTAATGCGCTATATGGTGTACAATATATAGTCATCAATAGGTAGAATAACATAACTGAAACAAACAGCCAAATATTATTAATGAGACTTTGGCCGGCAACAGGCGGAACAAAAATCAAAACGGTCAAAATAGCAAAAGGAAGGGCAGATGCTCTTAAAAAAGGAATCCTCCGGCCCCTTTTGTGAGTGCAACGGTCTGAGGCAGATGCAATAAGTGGATCTGTTACAGCGTCGAAGATTCTTCCCAAAGCAGTTATAAGGCCAATGAGTGTAAAAAGTCCAAATATAATCGTTCCTTGGGATACGTAGACCGTATGCCCATTAGCTACTAGCTCATCAACAGGTTGATAAAAATACACTAGCCAGTTAACAATAATACCAGCAAGAATAGACCAACCAAGCTGACCAATAGCAAAAATCCACATTAATTTTTTAGTTACCTTTTTCATACAAGCAGCTCCTTTTTAGTGAATGTAATTTAAACATACTTGAATTAAACATGCTATTTGTGTCATGGGTTGAATGTTTGCTTCGTAGGATAGTACATGAGGGTGGGTGGCTAACTTTTTACATAAACCAATTAATGAATGACTTGTCGTATAGTAAAAAAGTTCTTTATCAATACTATCTTTAAGAGTTCCATCTGTGATGCCCATCTGAAAGAATTGATCAAATACTGTTTTGAATTTTAAAATAGTTTGCTCATAGGTTTTTAATTCCTCATTAGACATGGCGGATTGAAGAATCTTACCGTCAAATTCTTCTAGAAAACGAAAAAAATCAGGATGTTTTTGGAATACGTCTAGAAAAAGCCCATAAAAAGATTCCAGGTTCTCATAACCAGTTGTTTTTAAGGGTGTACGGTCTAGCATATCGTAAATTTCGTTCCAGATAAGAATGGATGAATCAATTACCAGTGTTTGTTTTTTACCAAAGTATCGGTATAAACTTGCCTCTCCAATGGACAAATGAGAAGCGATATCTGCCATGGTAACGCTATCAATTCCTTTTTCTAAAAATAAAGATTTTGCCTCTACTGTAATAGCTTGGAGACGTGCTTTTTGTAATAATGTCATATAATCTCTCCTTCACTTGACAGTTACACTATCAATTTGATACTATAACTATCATAGCATATAAAAGTAAGTTGTCAATATTTTTATAACTTTAAAATCCTAACGAATAATACAATGAAAAGAAAGAGAAGGTGTTGCAAATGTGGATAGTAGGAATTGTGTTGCTAATGGTTATAGGGATTATTATATTTGTTGCTAATAGGCTAACCAATATCGTTATTTCACCGCCAAACAACTCGATTAGCAGGGCTCTGGAGCAGGAAATTAAGCAAACATATATTATCGAAGGGTATTATGAGAGTTTAAAAAAAGAGGATTTTAAACTGACCTCACAAGAAGGGTATAACCTGAAATGTCAGCTCATTAAAAATCCAATGCCTTCTAAAAAGTATATTGTTTTTTGCCATGGTTATGGATTTAATAGGATAGGGGCTGTCAAATATATTGATATATTCTTGAGAGAAGGATTTAATATCGTGCTTTATGATCACCGAAACAGTGGTGAAAGTGAAGGAGAATATACAACAATGGGTTACTTTGAAAAAGAAGATTTAAAAAGAGTGATTAATTATATTTATAATCGTTTTGGCAAAGATATTGTTGTTGGTACTCACGGAGAGTCTATGGGGGCGGCTACGGTTTTACTCCATTGCTCAGAAGATAAGCGGGTTAAGTTTGTTATTGCAGATTGTCCGTACTCTGATTTAAAAAAGCAGTTAGCTTACCGTCTCAAAATAGAACATAAGTTACCACAGTTCCCGTTTTTGAACATAGCAAGTATATTCTCTAGAATAAAAGCAGGGTTCTTCTTTGGGCAGATATCTCCGATTAAAGTGATTCAGCAGCACAATGGATTAGCTGATGTACCTATTATGTTTATACATGGAGATGCAGACCAGTATATACCACCCATTATGACAGAACAAATGTACCAAGTGAAAAAGGGTTACAAAAAACTTTATCTTGCCAAAGGTGCAGATCATGCTATTTCTGTATGTGTTGATAGAAAAAGATATGAGAGTGAAGTGCATGACTTTTTGATGCACGTGGATCAGTTGTAACAATAAGTTATTAAAAAGATCACGTAAATAATATACAAAAGAGATGAAATCATCTTTAATGATTTCATCTCTTTTTGCGCTTATATAATATATTTAAGGACTGCTTCTTCAAATATAGAGCCAATTTCAGCCGTAAAAAACGCTTTTATCTGAGCTAGTTCCTCTTTGGTATATACAAATTTTCCATATCCAAACTGACCATACTTATAGGTTCTTACCTCGTCATCCATAGGTAATGTTGTATCTGGAAAGACTTCTAAGATAATATTTTTTGCTCTCGTCGTATAGCGATAAGAAATGACCTCAAAGGTTAAAGGATAAGAAATATCTTGGGGTAAAGACCTCTTTAAATCCAGTAGTAAATTTCTATAGTCTTCTTTCCAATTCTCATATAAGAAAATGGGTGCTATTAGAAATCCCATAGGATAACCTGCACAAATTATCTTGTTACAAGCCTCTATTCGTTTTTCAAGAGAAGCAGTGCCCTTCTCGTAATCACTAATTACCTTATTTGTATTTAAAGTGAATCTAATCTCCGTATGTCCGTTGTGATTAACATTTAGGAGTGTGTCTACATCGCTATATTTAGTTACAAATCTAAAGCGACCTTTCTCACTCGTACTAAAGAATTCGATGGTGCGCTTGAGTGAGTGGGAGTAGGGTTCTACAGGAATGGGATCGCAAGTTGCAGATCCCTCAAATATGGTTGTTTCGGGAAGTCTTTCGTCTATATAGTGTTGCGCAGTGGCATAAATATCATCCGTATTAACATTAACCCGCACATTCGCTTCCCCGCAGCAGCATTATCTGTAAGCAGGTAAAAGGGTCTGTATAATAATATACACTCTCAGCGAGTTGCTCCCCTAGCGGAAAATTTAATTGACTTCTATACATTATTTATGTATAGAAGTCAACAAAATTGATAGTGCTATAAGGTTTGACAACTGTTTTTTGAAGGTATATCATTAATTACTATAAGAAGAACAAACTTAGGTTATAAATTTATTAAATGGAACGAAAGGTGGAAAGTGTTATGAAGGCTTTAGTATTAATTTTAAAACACGTAGAGTATACAGACGAAATCATCCATAGGTTGGCAGAAGAAGGTGTAAAGGGTGGAACGATATTAGATGGTACTGGAATGGCGAGCACCCTAATGAATATGGAAGACTTACCGATATTTGGTATGCTAAGACATATTATGGATACAGGGGATAAAGATCCTTGTAAAGTAATGATTTTTGTATTAGAAGATGAAGAGTTAAATAAAATTAAAAAAGTAATTAGAGAGATTATTGGTGGTTTAAATAAGCCAAATACAGGGATTATGTTTGCTATACCCATCACTGACGTTGAAGGGTTTGGTGAGTAGAAGTGGAATTAAATACGTATATTTACTTAGGAATGGCACTTATGTTAGGGTTATTAGCAGGTAAGGTAACCAAAAAGATTAAGTTGCCCAATGTAACGGGGTATATTATCATAGGACTCATTGCAGGTCCATATGTTTTAAAACTGTTACCACTAGAAGCCATTGAAAACTTTGGAATTATATCGGATATTGCACTAGGTTTTATTGCTTTTTCTATTGGTGGAGAGTTTAAATTATCTTACTTAAAAAAAGTTGGGAAATCTCCAATTATTATTGCTATTACGGAAGCCCTTGGGGCAGTTATAGTAGTCGATTTAGTGCTGGTTTTAACAGGCCATGATATTGCCTTTTCCTTAGTTTTAGGTGCAATTGCAGCGGCAACAGCCCCCGCAGCGACCCTTATGGTCGTTAGGCAATATAAAGCAAAAGGCCCCTTAACCAATACATTACTTCCTGTAGTCGCAATTGATGACGCAGTAGCTTTAATGTTGTTTGGAATCTCCGTAGCTATAGCAAAGTCTATTAATTCTCCAGGAAATATGTCTTTAGTAGGAACTCTTTTAGCGCCTTTAATTGAAATAGTAGGCGCATTAATACTTGGAGCAATCTTAGGTGTCATCCTAAGTTATTTAACCAAATGGTTTACAGGTAGGGGAAATAGAATATCCGTAGCATTTTCTATGATATTACTATGTATCGGAATTTCAAATATTTTAGGCGTTTCTGCACTTTTAGCAAGTATGATGATGAGTGCTGTATATGTCAACACCAGTAAAGAATGTTTTAAAGTTTTTGAGTTAGTAGACAGAATAACACCACCCATATTTATTTTGTTTTTCTTTATATCAGGTGCTGATTTAGATATCAGGATTTTGCCAACCGTTGGTGTTATAGGCGTCTTATATATTGTTTTCCGCGTTATTGGTAAAATATTAGGGGTAGCCGTGGGCGCAAAACTTTCTCATGCGTCCCCGGTGGTAACAAAATATTTAGGGTTTACTTTAATTCCACAAGCGGGTGTGGCTATAGGACTTGCCAGTACAGCTATGAAAGTTGTGCCGGAGTATGGGACTCAAATTCAAACAGTCGTCCTATGTGGGACCATTATATATGAATTAGTGGGCCCTCTTATTACGAAACTAGCACTTATAAAGGCAGGAGAAATAACAGCATAACAGTAATAAATTAATCATAAAAATTAAGGAGCAATACATGCTATTTACAGATTTAAACTTAAGCTTATCTATTTTAAAAGCCATAGACAAGCAAAACTATATAAAACCAACACCAATACAAGAAAAAGCCATACCACCGTTATTAAGCGGAAAAGATTTGCTAGGGTGCGCTCAAACAGGAACGGGAAAAACAGCTGCTTTTGCAATTCCCATATTACAAAGACTTCTAGAAAGTAATATAGATCAAGACAAGCAAAGTAAAATTAGAGCACTCGTTTTAGCCCCTACAAGGGAATTAGCCATTCAAATTGGTGAGAGTTTTGAAGCGTATGGAGAATATACGCCTTTAGAAATAGGTATCATTTTTGGTGGGGTAACGCCAAAGCGTCATATTAAAGTATTAAAAAGGGAGCCTAATATTTTAGTGGCAACCCCTGGAAGACTTTTAGATTTTGTTAATCAAGGTTATGTCGATTTAAGTCAGATTGAGATATTTGTACTAGATGAAGCAGATAGAATGCTTGATTTGGGGATGATAACAGACGTTAAAACAATCCTATCAAAGCTACCTGAAAAGAGACAAAACATGTTTTTTTCGGCAACTATTCCAAAAGAGGTTACAAAGTTAATCAATACTATTTTAAGCAATCCAGTAACAATAAAAGTCGAACACAATAAAGCAGATGATGCAGAAATTATCCAGCAGGTATATTTTGTAGAGCCACCCGATAAAATATCTTTGTTAGCAGAACTACTCCAAGACAAATCTTATGAGTCTGTCTTAGTTTTTACAAGAACAAAAGGAAAAGCCGATAGAGTCAGCAAAGCTCTTAATAAAAGAAATATTGTATCGAAAGCTATTCATGGGGATAAAAATCAATCTGAACGTGTAAAAGCCTTAGGGCGATTTAAAAATAAAGAAATGCGGGTTTTAGTCGCTACAGATATAGCAGCAAGAGGAATTGATATAGACAAGCTAACTCATGTTATCAATCTTGATATACCTAATGTTCCTGAAACTTATGTCCATAGAATAGGTAGAACCGGAAGAGCTAGCACAGAAGGCACTGCAATTTCTTTTTGTAGCCAAGAAGAAAAAGAGTTTTTAACAGGTATAGAAAAGCTTATTGGAAAATCAATAAATATAATGGAAATCTAGGGCATTAGTACCTTAGAAATACTTATGCTATGAGCGGTTGATATGTTGCATTAGCCAATGCGGCAACCGCCAACCTATGGTATACTTAAAGAAAACATAATAAAAAGGATGATCATCATGAGAAAGTACCTGAATGTAATTGTAATTGCTGCGCTCCTAACAACCACACTATACGCAGCCCAAATAACAAAAAAAATTGACGTTGTATTTAACGCCATTACGATAATGGTAAATGGGGAAGAAGTAAAAGCAGACAACATCGTACACCAGGGAACAACGTATGTTCCACTAAGAGCCATATCAGAACTACTAGATAAAGAAGTTACATGGACGGCTGAAACTAAAACTGCCTATATTAACGACGATAATAATATAAAACAGCAACATCCAGTTGCCTTAATGACAATGGAAAATGGCGACCAAGTTAAAATAGAATTGTATCCAGAAGTAGCACCTATAACAGTTAAAAACTTCCTCACCTTAATCGATCAAGGATTTTATGATGGCCTTACCTTTCACAGGTTAATTCCAGGGTTTATGGCCCAAGGAGGGGATCCAGAGGGCAATGGAACAGGGGGTGCTAGCAACAAGATTAAAGGGGAATTTAGAAAAAATGGAATTCCAAACGATATTTTGCATACGAGAGGGACACTTTCTATGGCTAGAAGTGTAGATCCTGATTCAGCCAGCTCGCAATTTTTTATAGTAGTAGAGGACTCAGGCTCTTTAGATGGACAGTATGCGGGCTTTGGAAAAGTAATAGATGGAATGGATACTGTAGATAAAATAGTTAATGTTGGAACAGATGCCGACGATAAACCATTAACACCTCAAATTATTAAAAATATTAAAGTTATAAAATAAAATACAATAATAGCCCTCAGACTGTCCTAGGCAGAGCTAGAGGGCTATTATTGTGTATGAAAAGAGTTTCGACATAAGGGTGCATTATAAGATTAATTATTTTGAAAAATAATATAGTGACATAGAATATGCTATAATAATAGACTTAGAAGAGCAACTAAAATAGGATGAAACATGCCTATGACTAGATATAAATCCATGAGGAGCGAGTTTATGAACAACACATTACATTCTAATATTTCAGACTCTGAAATATTAGACCAACTAAACATACTTAAATTAGCCATTGACCAAACGAAAGACTGGGTAGTTATTACAGATCGATCTGGCACTATTTTATATATCAACCCAGAAGTAGAAAAACTATCAGGATATACCAGCGAGGAACTATTAGGTCACAAGCCATCTGTCCTCAAATCAGAGTTAGTACCAGAAAAGGTTTATCAAAAGTTATGGGAAACAATTGTAAGGGGAGAAGTATACCAAAACATCATTACAAATCGTCATAAAGACGGTCATTTATATTATATAGCAAGTGCAATTACCCCTGTAAAAAACATAGATGGCAAGATTAAATATTTTATATCTACCGGCCGAGAAATAAATAATTCTAGTCATTTTAACCAGCAAATACACGATGTGATGCATTATGATGCGTTGACTGGATTATTAAATCGCAACTCATTTATAGAAGAAATTTCTCACGCAAAAAGACAATGTAACAACCTAGCAGTTGTATCAGTTACCATTAATAAACTAGGTCTAATCAATAGTAAGTATGGGTTTGTATGGGGCGATAAAGTGATTCAAGAAGTTGGGTTAAGACTTAGAGACATACTAGATAAAGACGCTATTGTCTCAAGGCCTGAAGGTAAGGTGTTTGCCATATTGTTTTTGGACTTCAAAAATGTCTCTAAAATAGTTCAGATTATAAATAAGATAGATGAAATAATTAAGGTGCCAATACAAGTAAAAGATGAACAAATTCATATAACAGTAACCTTTGGTATTTCAACTTATCCAAGTGATAAGATAGCAGAAACAGAGGTCCAGGCAGATGCCTTATTAACAAGGTCACAACTGGCATTATCGAAAGCAAAAAAATCCAGCAGCCTAGAGAACTATGAGTTTTACACATCTGCAATGAACAAACAAGTAAGCGACCAAATCCACATGGAAGTTGAAATGTATACAGCCTTTAAAAATGATGAATTCATGTCTTATTATCAACCACTAATTAATCTTAAGACAGGGAAGATTTGCGGATTAGAAGCATTAATGAGGCGAAAAAAATCCACAGGAGAAATAGTTCCACCAAATGAATTCATAAGTCTTTTAGAAGAGATGGGATTAATCGTAGAAGTAGGATTTAGTCTAATAGAAAAGATATGCTCCCAAATGAGAAGGTGGATAGATCAGTATGGATATAGTGTGCCAGTATCCATTAATCTGTCACCTGTACAGTTTAAAGATGAGAACTTTTCTGAAAAGATGATGCAGAGTATAAAAAAATATAAAATTTCACCTGACTTAATAACTTTTGAAATAACGGAATCTATGTTAATTGAAGATATTGGTCGTACAATAGGCATCTTAGAGAACCTAAAGCGATATGGATTTAGCATATCTATTGATGATTTTGGAACGGGGTATTCTTCATTAAGTTATATCCAAAAATTTAAAATCAATCGTATTAAAATTGATATGTCATTTGTTCGCCATATTACAACAAGTGAAGCAGATCAAGCAATTGTTAAAGCGATAATAATGATGGCAGAAGGTCTAAACCTAGAGACCATAGCAGAAGGTGTTGAGACCAAAGAGCAGCTTGAGATTATAAGACAACTGGGCTCCAATGTAGGCCAAGGGTATTATTGGGACAAACCATTAACGGCACAAGAAATTACAGACAAATACTTCGCAATAGGATGATATATTTGAATTTTTAAGATATACTAAAAGAAATAACATACATAGGGGGATATTATGAACAATAAAACAACCAGATTAATATGTGTTTTTCTATTACTTATCTTATGGACAGTGCCTATATTTGGGAATCAATCACTAAAAATAACTGTTAACGGGCAAAATATAGACCTAGGAAATTGGCTAGTATCAGATAATGGAACCAGTTATATTCCAGCTATAGTCGTATCAAATCTTTTAAATGGGGAAAAATTAGATTTAAAAACACCTACAAAAAATATTTACAATACATCATTTGTACCCTTAAAACCAGCGTTTGAGACCTTAGGTGCCTCTGTTAACTGGGACAAAGCAACGAATTCTATTATGATAACAAGCGATGAATTATCATATAACGGGCAAACGATAAAAGAATTATTACAAGAGCCTTTGCCACAAGGGCACGTAGAAATAAAAATAAGTGCTGCTGGGGATGTGGTTCTTGGGTGGGATGAAAAATTTAGTACTCAAAATCGCTTTGATAGTGTATTGAAAGAAAAAGGATATGACTATAAATATTTCTTTAAAAACGTAAAACATATTTTTGAAACGGATGATATGACTATCGTGAACCTTGAAACACCTCTGACCAATGCAACAAAAAAAGCAGAGAAAACATTTACATTTAAAGGAAAACCAGAGTATGCCCAAATCTTAAAAGAAGGTAGTATAGAATCAGTGAACCTTGCCAATAACCATACCTATGACTATTTAACCCAAGGAATGAAAGATACCATTGCAACTTTAAGTAAAGCAAATATTGAATACTTCGGAGATGGGAATAAGTCCATTAAAGAAGTTAAAGGCATTAAAATTGGGAATTTAGGTTACAAGGGATGGAGTAATGCAAGCTCTGTAAAATCAGGCATAAAAAAAGATATAGAACACATGAAAAAAACGGCTAATCTTGTTATTGTTAGTTTCCACTGGGGTGAAGAAGGGGTTAGTTATCCCAATGCTATCCAAAAGGATTTAGGTAAGTTTTGTATTGATAATGGCGCAGATTTAGTCATTGGACACCATCCTCATGTGATACAAGGAATTGAAGAGTACAAAGATAAAATGATTATTTATAGCCTTGGTAACTTTAGCTTTGGAGGGAACCGAAACCCCACAGACAAGGATACATTTATCTATCAACAAAGCTTTATCTTTAATGATCAGAAACAGCTAATTTCAACCACCTCTGGAATTATCCCTTGCAGAGTTTCATCTGTGGACTATAGAAATGACTACTGCCCAACCCCTCAACTGGGTCAAGGGGCAGATAGGATTATAAACCGTTTAAATACATATAGTAAAGGGTTTCAGAAACCCTACCAAGTGTACTAAATAAAAGGAGGGGTGAATTTGGAAGACTATATACTATTTAAAGAGGTATGTAAATATTACCAAATGGGAGAACACAAAATTTCTGCTGTAGATAATGTTAGTTTTAATATTGCTAAGGGAGAATTTTGTGTCATTGTAGGCGCTAGTGGTGCCGGAAAAACCACCCTTTTAAACATACTAGGTGGAATGGATTCTAGTAGCAGTGGAACGATATTACTTGCCCAGCAGGAAATAAGCAGTTTAAATGAAAAGCAGCTAACAGAATATCGTCGGCATGACATAGGATTTGTATTTCAGTTTTATAACTTAGTACAAAATCTAACGGCACTTGAGAATGTAGAACTTGCTTCTGAGATTTGTAAAAACCCTCAGGATGCTGCTGAAGCACTGGCTTCCGTAGGACTCTCTGAAAGAATGCTGAATTTCCCAGCTCAACTGTCAGGTGGCGAACAGCAAAGAGTCTCTATTGCAAGGGCTCTTGCAAAAAATCCAAAGATTTTATTATGTGATGAGCCAACAGGGGCTTTGGATTATAATACGGGAAAAAGTATTTTGAAATTATTGCAAGATAGCTGCAGGCAAACGGGGAAGACGGTTATTGTCATTACCCATAATCAAGCCATTACACAAATGGCGGACCGTGTGATTCATATGAAAAATGGAAAAATATCTAAAATGGAACAAAATCATAACCCAATTCCTGTAGAGAGGATTGAGTGGTAGTATGGGAAAAACCTATATTAAAACTATCATTCGAGAAGTTAGGCAGAGCTTTGGACGTTTTTTTGCTATATTTGCTATTGTCGCTTTGGGAGTTGGATTTCTTGCCGGGTTGCTTGTGGCAACACCCAATATGAAAAAAACAATGGATCAGTATTATGAAAAATATAATATGACAGATATTTTTATAAAATCAAATTTGGGTTTAACCAAA
>DUUM01000391.1 GCA_012841565.1 Candidatus Epulonipiscium sp.
ATTCCCATAGCACCTTCTTCACTTCCGCGACTATTGTTCAATAGGAAAAATTGAAATTGATGTCAGAAAGAGTAGTTCCGAGAGGGACTACTTTTTTCTGACCTCAACTACAATTCTTTCCTAATTAATTATACCTTTCTTATTATATTTTCGTTAGTTACATTATACTATTAGACTGGTATCTATATCGAGCTACTTTGTTTAGTATATCCACATATTTTAGGATGTCTGTTTAAATCTATGGGTATACTTAAGGCATTTAAGAAAAAAGCTACTTCTACACGAGTATAGAAGCGACTTTTCATAGTGATATTAGTTTAGATGCCAAATAGTCAATTGTTACATCATAGAACACAAAATCATCGATTAATCCTTTCCCCTTTGCATCAATTACTTGCTTGACACCCTTTTCATCTTGTTCCGGGCACATCATAAGTAGTTTACACTCTGGAGTATACTTTCGTATCTGCCTACAAAGTCTTAGACAATAAGACGTGTTATAATTGCCTGATTCTGCAACCTCAATAAGTGCAGTTTTGGCATTACAACTACGAATAACAACATTTGCACTATGATAGTTTGACTGATAAACTAGGCGGATATCTGGACTATCTTGAAGCTTATTTATCAACCCCTGCATAATCGCTTTCCGATGCATCATTAATATAATAATGGGCATGGTATATCCCTCCTGCCTACTCTTTTAATTATTCATTACACTCCTCTAAAAACTTTTTACGCTCGGCAGATATAAAATGTTTGATCTTTCCATGTTCATTAGTTTCCACAAAATAAACCTGACCTGGAAATAGATCATCCCCTAAAATGTCTCTTATTTCTTCAGGTGCAATGTTGTAAAGGACACTCTCAGGCACATCATTTTCATAAAGAGTCATTTCATAAGGGTACACACTTGAAAACTCGTCTTCCTCTGGTGGGGTCCACTCAACATCGTCTAACCAAAGGCTTCCATCCTGTACTCCTTTACCCCAAAACACTGCATAAAATTCATTGTTTTTACGGGGAGAAAGTTGCGTAATTTCCCCGTTTACCTTTTCAAACATGATGTCGTTTGGTACATATTCAGGACCTGCATATTCATAACCTTGGGCACCTAATATATTAAAAACACAATTTTCACTTCCTATAAAAAACCAAGACATAACATATTTCCCAGCATAACTAGTTCTATGTTTAAAAAGGAATACTCCTCCCGAGTCATCCGTATCTATTAGGTTAACATAAAGTAGATCTGGTGCTTCATTTGGATTTACATGAGCCCTATCAAGTTTTATTTCTCCATTAAATTGGCCTTTAGGCTCATTTGTATAGGTATTATGAAAGGACAAATTAACACTTAAGTCTTCATCAATGAGCATAGTACAAGCAACATCTGACCCATATTCATTATCGTAAATCCATTCGCCTACCAAGTACTCCCTTATACCCTTTTCCGGGTTTAAATTAGGAACAGATACTAGTATGTTTTCCTCCTGGGGTATATTTTCCTTTTGATAATCATCTGGAATTTTGGAGACAACTGGGATATTAGTACTTACTTCTATATCCATATTTTTTGTTTTGTTACTACAGCCGCTTAAAATCACAATGTAAACAAGTATTGTAAGTAATCCTTTCCCACTCATTATACTTTACCCTCCTATAAATCTTTAATTATCAGGCTCATTTATGATTTGAATATATGCCCTATATGCTGCATCTTCAAAATCTATAATATTACCATTTTCATCAGTTTGTATAAAATAAACCTCACCTGGATACATGCTTTCCTCTAAAATACAAGAAATACTTTCTGGGGAAATTTTATACAGAACACTTTCTTGCACATGGTCCTCATAAAGGGTCATCCGATCCGGATAAAGTGCTTCAGGGTCATATTCCTCTGTTGGTGTCCACTGAACTTCATCTAGCCAAAGGCCTTGCTCATTTACTCCTAGTCCCCAAAATACTGCGTAAAACTCACTGTTCTTAAGGGGGCTAAGTTGTGATTTTTCTCCTGTTACCTTTTCCAATATTATCTCTTCTGGTGCATATTCAAAATTATCAATATCTGCTAACATATCAAAAATACAATTGCCATTTCCTGAAAAAAACCAAGACATAACACGCTTCCCATCATAAATAGTTCTATGTTTAAAAAGGAAATCACCTCCAGGGTAATCCGTATTGGTTAGTTTAATAGAAATTAGGTCGGGTGCTTCATTGGGATTTGCATGTAATCTATCAAAAGTTATTTGCCCCACATAATCACCCCTAGTTTCATTTGTTTCCCGATTATAAAATAATAAATGAACATTTAAATTCTCATCAATACTCATCTTGCAATTAATATCGCTATGTGTTAAAAGATAATCGCTCAAAGTCTCTTTATCAGAGATCCATTCACCTATTAGGTACTCCCTTATTGTCTTTTCTGTATTTAAATTAGACAGATCTATTGTTAAGTTCTCCTTTGGAGATACATTTTCCTCTAAAGGTAGATTTTTATTTTGAGCTTCATTAGAAATTTTGGAAGGGTTTGGAATAATGGTGTTTGTTTCTTTATCTGTAGTTTTGGATTTTAATGAGCTACAAGCGCTTAAAATTACAACACAAATAAAAACTACAAATAATTTTTTACATTTTATCATCTTTTACCCTCCTAAAACTTCCCTTGTTTATTAGATGAGCCATCACTTCCTACAGAAGTGCCTGTTGATGATTCTTCAATCCGGGTTCTGGTTTCGGTTTTAAACAAAAACTGGTCTGCTTGCATCGTCAGATTAAATCCGCCATTAGGTATATAGCTATCTGCTGCTCTTTGTGGTACGGCAGTTTTCATCTGTCTTAAAAATATAAAGCAAACTACCCCAGCAATAAGTAGTGGAACAAGCATTACAATAACTAATTTTATCCAAAGCGAATCACTGGGGCTATTGGAATCAAAAGGGGTGCCATTTTCGGCCATTTTTAAAAATTCAGCTGTTTTATTTAAATATATTGAAAAGGCAGAATAATAATTATTTTTACCAAGCATAGGTAAAAGGTACTTATCTGCTAAAACATCTTTGCCGTGATCTGTAAATGCTGTATTTCCATACCCATATGCCCTAAGTACGTAGTCTCGTTCTTTCATGCTAATTAGGAGCATTAACCCACTTTTATTAGCTCCATAACCATAACCGTATTCTTCATAGAAATATTTTGCAAACTCCGTAATATTACCATCACCCTTATCTTCAATAATAACAATGCTTACTTCACATTGATATTGTTCAGTTATATCCTGGGCTAGTTCATTAAGCTCAAAATATTCATCATCCGTTAGTACCCCAACCCCATCAGCAACCAAATCAAATTCTGCAGCTTGAATTGGCAACAGCATAACAAGGACAAGAGATAAAATTGATATAAATAATATAGTGATCCTTTTCATATTAATCTCCTCCCTTAAAATATGATGATGCCAAATAGCAACATTAGCGGCAACCAAATACCTATAAACCACATCCAAAACTTGCTCCAATCAACAGGTAAATCACCAATAAGTTTACCTGTCTGCCCATTCATGGCAAAGAGAAAATCTTTGCCCTTCCATTTGGTGTTTAACATCCATACTGGAAGTAAAGCATACGTTACCTGGCCTGGTTCAATGTCGATAGCAGAAGATTCAAGGGTCAAGCTTGTATAACCGTTTACAGTGTTAGCAAAGACATCCTGTGTGCTGGTACTAATCCGCTCATTTGCACGTTTACTACATTCGTCGGCATCCACATCATACTTATCCGCCAAATAACCTGGTAGGTATGCAGTAGAAAAAGACACAAGTTCCGAATAATCATAAGGCTCTATTGCATCCATATGTGCATCTGGCATTTTAATAGACCCATCCACAGGTACCTTTTCAAATGCAATGTTTCCTTGCCGTGCTACATGATAATGCTCTGTGACCACTACTTTTTCATCTCCTTGTGTGTAGGAATGATTTGTCGTTCCGCGGTAATGGAGATCCGCATTACTGATTCCATCAAAGAGCCAAAAAGGAACGTAAATACCCTTGAGTTCCTCAATTTTATTTTCTGCAGAAAAAGATTTTGGTAAAAATTTTTTGCCTTTGTAGTGATTTTGCAGTGCAACTTTAGCGGTCTCTTTATTCATTTTAAATGGAATTACAAAATCAGGTCTGAG
>DUUM01000392.1 GCA_012841565.1 Candidatus Epulonipiscium sp.
ATTTGTACTCTCACAACTTCCACCTCCACTTGATGAGTTTATGCTCAAATAATTCGCATAAAAAAAAAGACCTATTTAGGTACTCATTAAATATATCACAAAATAAATCAAGTAGTCAAGTCTTTTTAAATGTATTTTCTTGAATCGCAGAACCCTTGTTAACATAAGATAGGCTACCATCTTTTGTCAAGCAATCAATACTCTTAAGCTCTACCCCAGTTACGGTTACAATCTCTAATACAGTCGCTAGGGGATACTGGGTAATATATTCAATGATTTTCTCATAATCCTTGGCATTCTTTTCCGCGCATATCTTACAATAGGTTTCTCTATTTTTTTCAAACATCTTATTGCACCGGTTACAAATTTGATATGCCATGCCTAGCTCCTTTCAAACTTTAATGGATCCCTATTACTCTCTTTTATGTTTTTTATACTGCTCAATAATATAGGACTGTGGCTTTTGAATGGGTATAGCCTGTACCTTAGGCTTACCTTTCCCATCCCATAGGCGCCTATTTTTTTCTTCTGCCTTTGAGATTCCTTCTTTTGTTTCCATAATTTTCGAAACAAGGCTCTGGAGCCTTATAATATCTTGTTTATCAGTAAGGATCCCTTTATGCTCCATATAGATAGTTTCAAATTGTTTTTCTAAGGCGTCTAATTGCAAGATTTTTTCCTGCTTATTTTTTGCAAGCTCTGATAACATGGTGTGCTCAGAGCTATGCAAAATAATTGTTTCTTGATTTTGAGTCATAATATGAATATCTGATGCTGTGCTTAAAATATCTTCTAGCGTGGTAAATAACTGCTCTTTTATTTTTTGCATCACGGCTACTCCTTATAAACCTGTAAACTTATCAATGATATTGACCAATTCTCCTATTTCTGGCTTACTCATTTGGGCATCAGCACCTACAGCTACTCCTTTATGTCTTAAATCATCCGTAATTAATGAGGAAAATATAATAACTGGGAGCCTATTAAGAATAGGATGTTCCTTAATTTTCCGTGTTAAAGTATGCCCATCCATCTGCGGCATTTCTATATCTGTGATCATTACATGAATATCTTCTATAAAACGATCTTTCTTGTCTTTTACAATTTTATATAAATATTCTAATGCCTGCTCCCCATCATCAAAAAACTGCATATTCTCATATCCTGCTTTAGTGAGGGTGTTTTTGATTAACTCTCTAATTAAAGCCGAGTCATCAGCTAAAACTAATTTTACCTTGGATCTATCCTGGACTTTAATATTAGCCATCCGCTCTTCTGAAATTCCTATACTAGGATTAATGTCTGTTACAATCTTTTCAAAATCTAGTAGTAGTATAATTCTTTCTTCATAAATAATATTGCCAATGACTAGCTGACTACTTAGCATATGTTCTGGCTTTTTAATGTCTTTCCAACCAATCCTATGTATCCCTATAATGTTGTCAAACGTAAAGGCCACCTTGGTCTGGTTGAATTCGCTAATAATAGCATTTGATTCCTTTCCTACAGTCCCTTCTTTATAAAGGACATTTTTCAAATTGATTACAGGAATAATCTCATCCCTTGATAATGTTAGCCCTGCTAGAGAAGGATGTGATAATGGCAATGGTGTTAAGTTATCAATCTCCAGTATTTCCCTGACTTTTATAACATTAATTCCATAATTCTTATCGTTAATGACAAATTCTAATATTTCAACTTCACCTGTACCAGTTTCTAATAATATATCAGTTTGCATATTATTCACTCCTTTTTTTAGAATTCAGGGTTATCGTTCATCTTTTATATATATCTCTATTATATCAGCAAGTATAAATGTTTTACAACGTTATTTGGGTTGTTTGTGAAGTTTGATGAAGATAGGACACCTAGGCTGCATCTGGCTGATAGTAAAAATAAGATATAGCTGTCCCACTTAGCAATTCTTACAAAAAGCACAAAGATTGCTCGCCGAACATCTATATCTTATTTTGCTAGTCTTTTGTAACCTACTAATCCTTTTTACAAAATAACTCTACTCTCTTGTATCAAAAAAGACTCCTTCTTCCCTATATGTTCCATACTCCGGAACATAATTTTCCTCTTGGCGTCTTCTTTCTCTTATATCCCTAAGTTCTCCTTTAACAGCTGCAACATCTTCTTCCATATCCCGGACACTTTTTCCCATCAATTCCTGATTGCTATCATCAATCTTTATGATTTCTCTTAGAAGCTCCCTAATAGGTTCTGTCAGCTCCTTGATTGTTTCCGGTGTAGTTGCTGCTACTCTTTGTTCAAGCTCGTCTACCTGCGCCATGATGCCTTCACGTTGAGTTATTAGGGTCTCAAGGCGCTCTAGATTATCATCCTCTATAGCACGAGTTTGAGCCTTTGTATTTTCTAATATTGAGTTTAATAATAATTTCTTTTGATCCAGATAATTCATGGCTAGGCACCTCCAAATCCTTTTATGTTTCTTTTGAGCCTGGCTTTGTAGCTTGAACCCAAGTATCTCGTATTTCTCTAATAAAATCTGCTGCAATATCTAAATGTTCTGGACTCTTAGCCATATTCGCTTCTCTAAGCTGATATAGTATAAAATCATAAATACGATCTAATTCCTCAGACACTGGGTACTTACGGTCCAAAGTTATTTGTAATTCTTCAATAATATCTTGCGCTCGCATAATAAGCCTATGGGCTTCTTGGATGTTTTTTGCCTCTATAGCCTGTTTGCCTTGCATACAAAACTTTATGGCCCCATTATACAACATGAGTGTTAATTCATGAGGTGATGATGTGAGTACTGCATTGTTTCTGTATGCGGTATATGCATTTGCTGTTGTCATTTAATACCCTCCAAATTGTTGTGCTAACCATGAACTTTGGTTGTTAAGTGCACTCAGCATTTTCTCCATTGCCGCAAATTTAGCGTAGTACATATCTTCCATTCTAAACATGCGATCTTCTAGTGTCTTAATTTGTTTGTCAAAAGTCTTCATCTTATCATTCATTGCTTTATCGTTATAGAAATTCATAGCACTCTTGAGCTCGTTACTTGTTCTAAGGGTTTTATCGTGCTCCTTGTATAATTGCTCACCTAAAGTGTTCAGCAGCTTAGCAACTCCTTCTGGATCCTTTGCAATAGCTGCCCTTAGTTTATTAGGTTCTCCAGAATCTTCATCTGCATTTTCTATATAAAGCTTACCTTTTTCTTCCCAAGATCCTGTAATAATCCCTAAACTAGCTAATGAATTAGGTTTCCCTGGATCTGCACCCACCAGTTGCC
>DUUM01000393.1 GCA_012841565.1 Candidatus Epulonipiscium sp.
ATAAGGGAGTACCTGATAGGTGAATGGGTTTATGACCAAGACTATGGAAGCGATATAATATGTAAGATGTATATTGATGAGGATTTAAAAGTTGGCTTATCATTTTATAATGCCTATACTAATCAAGCTAAAGGGGATTATACAGGGAAAATAAAGCTTGACTGGGTACATGCAGATCCTAATGGAGCGCCTGATTGGTGACGATAGAGTAGAGAATGAGATGCAAGGAGGATTGATTATGCCAATTATTGTGTTGATTATGCACCGGAAGGCCATTGCCCAGGGATTGATAGATAGGCTTGAGGATAGCACTGAAATTAGCCTAATTTACGAGCCGAATTATCAAAATGCCAATACTGCTATTTGTAGTTACCAGGCTAAAGTTGCACTTATTGAAGCAGCAGAGTCAGGCCCTTATGATATGCATTATTGTTTAACCCTATGTAAACAACTGCGAGTCCATGCTCCAGAGTGCAAATTACTTTTGATGTGCCCAGAACAAGAGGAGGAAAACGTTAAACAAGTGGTTGATGCAAAAGGGAAAAAACAAATTGATGACTTTGTGTTTTATGATGTGACCATTGATTATTTGGCATCCAAACTAATATCCATATAAGAATAATTCCTTTTGCAATCATAATCTAGGCTATTTAGCTAATAGCTTTGAAATATACTCCTATATAGAATATAATAGTATTCTAATGAGATTTTAATCTACCACAAAGGATACTTGAACATTGGGTTGCTATAATAAAGCCATATTAAACAATAGGAGGTTTTAAATATGGTTACTTTAGAACAAGTGGAAAAATTACGGCAGTATGGGAACATTACTTATGATGAGGCGAAAAAAGCTTTGGAAGAGGCAAAGGGGGATATGTTAGAAGCAATCATCATCCTTGAAAAACAAAAGCTGATTGAGGAACCTGAAAATGGTGGTTATCATAGCTCCATGAATGAACAAGAAAATGAGAAAAATTATCTTCAAGCAAAAGAAAGTAAAACAGAATCCAAGGAGAAGAATGGGACTTCTTTTTCGGAATTAGTGGGTAGGTTTTTAAGATGGTCTGGTGGAATTATTAATAAAGGTAATAGAAATCACTTTGAGGTTATAAAAGGAGAAAATAAAGTTATTACTATTCCAGTTACCGTACTGGTATTACTTTTAATGTTTATGTTTTGGATTACAGTTCCTTTAATCGTTGTAGGATTATTCTTTGGCTATAGGTATATGTTTATTGGGCCTGAACTGGGGAAAGAAAATCTCAATCGCGCCATGGATTCTGCAGCTGATGCAGCGGAGAATTTAAAAAGAGAAGTGAAAGGTGAGAAGCCTAATGGAGAAGATTCTCATAATTGAAGATGAGGAAAAGATCGTTCGTTTTATAGAGCTAGAACTTAAATATGAAGGCTATAAAATAGAAAAGGCCTACAATGGAAGGGATGGGTTAGAGCTTGCTTTAACCCAATCTTTTGATTTGATTTTACTTGATATTATGCTCCCGGGTTTAAATGGGATAGAGGTTTTAAGAAGGATTCGCCGGGTTTCCCAGATTCCTATTATTCTATTAACAGCAAGGGATGCAGTTGTAGATAAGGTTTCAGGCCTTGACGGTGGGGCAAACGACTATATGACAAAGCCTTTTGCTATTGAAGAATTATTAGCACGGATAAGAGCAGCCCTAAGGGAGAAAGCCACTAGTAGTCATATGCAATCATCTTCGGAAATACAAG
>DUUM01000394.1 GCA_012841565.1 Candidatus Epulonipiscium sp.
ACTGTTTCTAGTATCTTTTGTCTATCGTCAACCCCAAGGGTACCGTTAGAGGCTTGTACACATTGGGTCCTAATCTGATTGAATATTTCATGGGTATTGTCCATGGCTTTTTCACTTATTTGCATCCAAGACTTAGCTTCTCCTACGTTCGTTTTGTATTGTTCTGTTTCTAGTACGTTAAGTCTAAGCTTTAAGGAGCGTCCCAAAATAATCGGATCATCAGAAGGACGCTGGATTTTCTTCAGTGAGTTCATTTGATCATAGAGTGTATTCAGTTGGTTCATGTTTTTATTAAGGCCTAGCATCATATTGTTACTAAGCATTGCATTTGTTACGCGCATAATCTATGGTCTCCTTTCTAGGATATACCTAAACGGTTAATTGTTATATCATAAATCGTATCCATTGTAGAAATAATCCTAGCTGCTGCTTGGTAAGCTTGTTGATATTTAACTAGGCTTAACATTTCCTCATTTTGGTCAACTTGGGATACTGAGAGCCTTTGGTTTTCAATCGCACTAACCATGTTTGATTGTGAGGTGCTATACATCTTAGCTTCTTTAGCATTGATACCTAATTCACTGAAAATAGAAATCATATAGTCATTAGGTTCCCCTTCTTTAAACATCTTTCTGTTGTGTTTTTGCTCCATAAGGTCAAGGATTAAGTCATTACCACCTGGCGCTTTATCTGGATCTGTAGTGGTTCGAATGGTACTAGGGTTCTCTAGGATTTCTTTATTTATTGAAAAATTAGATGCTTTAAGTAGTTTTTTAATTGCATCTTCCTGGGACATTCCTGGATTTCCTGCTGCTGCTTCATCTGCTATAACCGCATCTATGGCCGTTTGCATTTCAGCTTTTGTTAGTCCATCAAATCCAAACATAAGGCTTCCTGAAACACCATCTGCATCAACACCTTTTCCGTATATTTCATTAAGCTGCATAGCAAATTCCTGCACAAAATTATCTAACCGCTTAATATAATACGGAATACCTCTATAGCTATATGGGTCCTGAAGTGGCGCGTCTGATGCATTTGCATTGCCATCCCTCATATCTATAGCACCTTTAAGCTCCCCACTTAAATAAGGATCATTCATTTTAAAGGCTAGGCCATCCTTCCATACAATGTCATAAAGGCCTTCTACATCTTCTGGGCTATTTTTATTGTCCCTTACTTTAACATCAAGTTCCCTTGAAGTAAAGTGATCTACGAGAGTTTGTCCATTTACTTTTACAGAGTATTTCATTTCTGGCTTTCCTGTTGAGCCTATAACTTCATACTCTTTTGTCTCTACGTTAACAATCTCTGATAGTCTATCTATTTGAAGTTCACGTTCGTCTCTTAATGAGTTTGCCATTCCACCGCCGTGAATCTCTGCTTGGTATATTTGTTTGTTTAAACTCTCCAGCCTTCTAGCGATTATATTAATTTCATCGACCTTGTTTTTCACTTCAAAGTTTAAGTCTCTTTGATATTTTTCAAGGCCTTTGGCTGTACTATTAAAGTACTGAGTGAAGCTCTTCATGCTTTGCATAAGGGCAACTTTTCGTTCTCCTTCATCAGGAATTCTAGATAAATCATCTAG
>DUUM01000395.1 GCA_012841565.1 Candidatus Epulonipiscium sp.
GTTATGTTTGATCTACACTTATTATTTTATCAGAGGTGGTTATGAATACCTATTTGTTTATGTTTTATTAAAGTTACATTTTTGCAAGGTTACAAGCATAAAAAGTTCTAAAACAAAATAACGCTTTATAGCTAAAGCGCACTGCAGTAGCTATAAAGCGTTATTTAAAATTAATTAACTCATTAAATTAACTTTTCCCAGGGGAAAGATAATACTAACCTTTGTTCCTTCACCAATTTGTGAGGTTAAGTTTAATCCTAACCCAAGCTGATCCGAAAGCTTTTTACATAAATAAAGTCCTATTCCAGTAGATTTTCCAAACAGTCTGCCATTATTTCCAGTAAAGCCCTTTTCAAAAACTCTATTTAGATCATGCTCTATAATACCTATACCATTATCCTTTAATGTAAGAACAATGTTATTTTCATTTTTAACCGTGTATATCTTTACTTTTCCTTGCTCTTCTCTCATGTATTTAATTGAATTGCCTATCACTTGATTTAGAATAAACTCTAACCATTTAGCATCCCCGTACACAGTGCCTTCTATAGCTTCTATATCGATAGCAACTTTTTTATTTATAAAGCTTCTGGAATTTCTCTTTATTACATTGCGTACTAGTGCCCTTAAAGAAATCTCTTTAATCATATAATCTTTGCTTACATTATTACTTCTTGCATAATATAATACCTGTTCAATGTATTCTTCAACTTTCTCTATTTCATGGTGAATATTCTTGGTAACTTCATTTTGATTGTTTTCTATAATGAGTCTTGCCGATGCAATAGGCGTCTTTATCTCATGCACCCAAGTCTCTATATATTCTCTATAGTCACTTTCCATATCTCTATATTTTCTTTCATTCCAACTTCTTCAAGCTTTTTTCTTAATCTCGTAACGTTAACAGATAAATTATTATCATCTACAAAACTATCGGAATTCCACATGAAGTCCATTAGATCATCTCTTGATACTATTTTGCCTTTGTTTTTAATCATACAAGAAAGTATTTTTATTTCATTTTTTGTCAGCTCAGCTGAAATACCTTTATATACAATAGACCCATTTGACAAATTAAATTTTAGATCATTATAAGTCAGTGTATCTTGGGTGTTAACACCTTGTACCCTCGGCACCTCCGAGATTTTCCTTATTTCTCTGCATATATAATAGCCATCAAACACTGGCAGGTTTATGTCTAGCAGTATTAAATCTGGTTCTTCCCCTAGGGTATACTCAATAATATTTTCAAAGTTTGTTGGCGCAATAACCTTATATCCATACTTTGTTAGAAAGATTCTAAGTTCTTCTCTTATGGTTTCCGTATCTTCTATAATAATAATTTTTGACATAACCTCACCCCCTCATATCTTATATATGCATTCTCTTACTTATTTCCGCCTTTATCTCTCCCCCTTGAAATATAAATATAGCCGATAGTGAAATAATACTAAATCCAATGCTGATAATAGATGGATAGACAACCTTTACCAAATCAAATAGTATAAATAATACCGGAATAATTCCAAAAATGCCATCTAGCAGTATATACGTTATATAATCCCTAATGCTCACATGCATAATCTTGGCCGTTACGTACATGATAATCATAGCTGAAACACAAGCTATTGGAATAACATAATCTAATGACCACCCCATCCACCCTGTCTTATAATCCCAAAACACCGCAAGAATCGAGATGATGAAAACCTGCCATACGATCTTTTTTGGTATATGATATCTCTTTTGAACGATAATGATCAGTCCTCCCCAAATACTAAGGACTGCAAACATAAATAATATGGGCCAATTAATGTTACTTGGAAAGATCATATTAATAGCAAAACTAATGACTAAAGCTACGATAGATATAAATATCATAATTTTAAGTGCCAAATGACTCTTATAAAAAGGTGGTATCTGTGGAAATATCTCTTCACTTTTCCCCTTCAATTCTTCTAATATATTCTCGCATAAGGGGCATTTATCATGATTTCCTCTTATATCTACATTACAATGTCTACAGTATTTCACATGAACACCTCCTTACCTATTTGATGAGATTTCTATTTTTATATCCCTACTTGAAAGAAATTGAAAAAATATTCTTTGTATATCCGTCTCCATATAAGGAGAGGTAAAGGTAATGACCAGCCTATCATTATAGGAGCAAAATGTGATTTTCGGCGTTCTTGCACTGACGCATATACTAAATTGTTTTAGATAGCTTTCAAATTCCTTAGGCATTTTGATCTTCCCTATATTTGATATAGAAGAACTTATACCTTTATCGGTCACTTTATTGACAATCTTCATAAAGAAATCTTTTATAGGGAGGGGTATAATTCTAGCTACAGGATTTTTTTCAAGTTTCATAAATCGAGCAAGTTTTAGGTGTATATTGTCCACTTCTAATCCTTTTTTAAACTCTTTATCCACATAGATGACTAGATCTTTAAATTCAGAACCATTATTTTGGAAGTCATAACTTATATTCATGGTTGTAAAAAAGTTTCTAGCAGTTGATGAATTGTAATATCCCCGCAGATTGATAGGAACAGAAACAACAATTGGTTTTTTACGCTTGTTTTGTGGCATGTCTAGATAAATTGAATACATAAGGAGGGATGTTAAAAAAACAGTCATACTTGTGCCATATTCTTTAGATATCTTTAAAATTTCTGTTGCAGACATAGCGCCTTCAATTACTTTCATCCTGTTCTCATCAATTCTTTTCCCTTTTATTCTATAAGCCGTTTTCTTTTTTTCTTTTTTTCTTCTCTTCTTTTGAATATCTGAAGTATAATTTTTCCAAAAACTGTCGTCCATTTTTTGGCTAACTGAAGCACCATACTCAAAACTAGGCATCTTACTAGCTAATTCATCTTTGTAATTAATTTTCATATATTGAAATACCAAGGTTTCTAAAAACCATATAGCTCCGACCCCATCAGATAATGCATGAAAGATTTCAACATTTATTCTTTTTTTATAGTAAGATACTTTAAATAAAAGATTTTTTTTTCCTTCTATATATATTGCGGAACATGGATTTTCACATTCTATTTCTACATTGGCATACAGATTACTTAATTCAAAGTAATACCAGAAAAAACCTCGCCTAAGGATAGATTTATATATTGGAAAGCTTTCTAGAGATATATCTAAAGCTTTTTGAAGATTTTCAGGATCCACATCACTATCTAATTCTGCTGATATCCTATATACCTTTGTATCCTTATTATTTGAAGTTGCTGGGAATATCTTTGACGCATTATCTAGTTTTTTCCATTCAATTTTTTCTTTTTGAGCTTTAACTTTCATATCTTCCCACCTAATCTTTGGTATCATTTAAAAAAGAGTTGATCCATTGATATGTTTTAGACTGCCCCTCTGTATTTATGGGCATTGAAAAAAACCCATGAATTGCATCCTCTACTCTGTGCATCTTTACATTATTCCCAAATTCCTGTAACTTATAGCCATACGCTTCCCCCTCATCTCGGAGTGGGTCATATCCAGCTGTGATAATAAGGGTATCTGGCTGATTTTTTAAATCAGTCGATAGTATAGGAGCAACATAAGGGTTTAATTTATCTGCTTCATTTTCTACATAAAGATCCAGGTAATCTTGTATCCTCTTTGAGGTCATAAGATAATCTTTTCCATTTTCACGAACTGAAGCATATGGTGAGGCCTCTGAATGATCATAATTTGTAGCTGGGTAAATTAAAATCTGCCTTTTAGGATAAAATGCTTCCCTATCCCTCCCCATAAGAGATACCACTGCCGCTAAATTTCCACCTGCACTATCCCCTATTAATGTAATATCTTCTTTTTTGCAATTTAAAAGGTCTGGTCTTTTAAATATTTCTTGAGTAACATAATAACAATCTTCAACTCCTTTTGGAAAAGGATTCTCAGGCGCCAGTCTATAGTCTACAGATACCACAATATGCTCCGTATTGTCAGCCATATTCCGGCATACATTCGTATAGCTATCTATATCTCCAGTAACCCACCCCCCACCATGGAAAAATATAAGTACCTTTGCAGTTTGGCTTTCCTTTGGCAAAAAAATTCTAACTGGAATTTCCCTTCCCTCTACTTCCATCTTATAATCTAGGGTTCTATATTCACATTTAATCGGTGGATTAAAAAAACTAATAACTTTTCTATATATTTTATAGTTCTTTTTTAAGTTTAAATGTGGTATCGATAAAATCTTTATAATCTTTTTCTCTATAGGCTTCATAAGACGCTCACTTTCTAAGTCATTTTATTATTACAATGATACTCTAGTTTTATCACGCATCTCTTTTATCCATATGGAGGCGATTGCAAGAAGCCCTAGTAAGCCCGTAAAAACAAATCCGACAGTTAATCCAAACTGGTCTCCAATAGCCCCTAAAAGCACTGGTCCTATAATCATGCCTACACCATATATAGCTTGATAGACTCCCATGGCCGTGGTCCTTAAATTCGAATCCACATCTTTGATAACTAATCCCATTAGTATAGGAAAAGTCATTGCTTTTCCTATACCATTAAAAATCTGAACAACATATAAAATTGTTAGATTGGGAACGAACGGTATGACCATACATAATACTGTACTTAAACTAAATCCAATTAACAATGTTTTTTTAGCACCTAGATATTTGATAAATACAGTCCCTGCCAAGATAGAAAATACTATTTGTGGGAAATTATACACAGTTGTCAGTAGCCCCAACTCAAAATTATTGGCTCCTAAGTTTTCAGCTATAATTGGGGTGAATCCAAAAATGGTTGCAAAGGTTATTAATTGGGATAATACCCCTAAAAAGCAGATATGTAATATATCAGCATCCTTAACAATGAGAAGTAAATCCGATACTTTCAGCGGCTCCTTATCTATCATGACCTCTTCTTTTGGGATCAAGAAGCTTAGTAAGAATCCAATAAATCCAACCATAGCACTCAGCAAAAAAACATATCTCATATCCAGATAAAAGGAAAGAGCTCCTCCTACCAAAACTGCAGCAAATTGACCAATCATATTTGCTGAATTAATAACCCCCATAGCCTTTGTAGATTCTGAGTACTTATAATAACTAGAAAACATAACAGTAAAACTTACCCAAGTTGCAGCAGCTACTCCTGCTAATAATCTTCCTATCAAAAGGGTATATGGATTAGGGAATAAAAAAACAATAAGCGCACTAAAAATGGTTGTAAATAGACCCATGTTAATGAATATTTTTCTCTTATTTAATATATCAGATACAATTCCCAGGGGTATCCTAAGCACTGTTTGGGTAAGACCATAAGCTCCAGTAATGATACCTATCATTTTGTAAGAAGCTCCCATACCCTTTGCAAAAGTAGACATTTGGGGAACATATGTGTACAGTGAAAACCAAAATAAACCTGTTACAATACAAA
>DUUM01000396.1 GCA_012841565.1 Candidatus Epulonipiscium sp.
AATTCATCTAGTCCGCCACAATCTACGCCAACCCTTAACTTAAGCTTTTTAGGTAATTTTGCATACAAGTTGTCGATGGTATATTGCGTCTTTATACTGCCATCTGATTCAATCCTTATGTTAAAGGTTACATCCATTTGTTTTCCATAGGCCCCTCGTGTTATAAGAGTTATGACCCCTTGGTCTTCTTTTACTTTAAAATCAGTCTTCTCCCATTTACCTAGCTTAATATAGGGCACATTCATATAAGGTCCATCTATTAAAACAGATTGCCCTTTGGATATTGCTTTAATTAACAATCCTGTGCGTTTTGAAAATTCAATATGAAATTCCCTTGCCTTAATCACCACTCGATCTTCTTTTTCGGAGTAAGATAAAGGAATATTTTCACCCACATGCTGAGCTGGACTTAAATCAATCTCTTCTTTATTAGAAACAAGTGGCAAGAGATATTCATCTACTTTATTTCTAAATGCATCCATAAATGTTAGCTCCATCTTGCATCCCTTTACACTTGCATCTATAGGAAGATTAAAATGAATGATTCCCTTTTCTCTGGGTTTGATCTGCCCGCCGTAAAAGCTTCCTGATAACTTTCCATATTTCCACTTAATCATTACCTCACTCAGGTTTGTATGGCAAAAGCGATTTTCTATCTCCAAGCTTGCCATATGATTTTCTTTCAAGACTACTTCCCCCTTTGGCAAGACAATAGGAGAATAAGCTTTCCTGGTCATATAATGTTCTGGCTTCTTTCTTCTCCATATATCAATAATTCCCCATTCAAGAGAGGTCTTCCCACCACAAAAAATATCTGTTTCATCAATACCAGCCCAAATTGCCCCGCCTAGAGCTCCTTTGGTATTCCATATCTTGTCCCAGAACTTCTTGATGCTTTCTCCCCAAAAGTTCCGTACATTAGGATCCCTTCTATGCTCCGTGCGGTTGTAGCAAGGGATATGGGCGTATTCGTCATGTATGACTGGCATATCATAGCCTGGTGAATATCCAACGCTAACATTATCACATTTCTTAGCTAAATCTTCTTCTATGTTTGAATAATGTACACTCCAAATATCTACTGGTTCATGTTCTTCCTGCATGGTCATAGGATAGCTGAATTTTGTTGGGCGGCTAGGATCCATCTTATGAACAAAGCGGTTTAAAATATCAAAATTATAGCCACCAAATGATTCATTACAAAGGGACCACATAATAACACTAGGGTGACTATAATCTCTGGCCATAACTTCTGCAAAATGAGATAGGTACCGCTCCGTCTGGGATGGGTCTCTTTGGGTGTAATCTAAGGTTCTAGCGATAAAAGCAAGGGCCAGTTCATCTTCCACATAGATCCCTTTTTCATCACATAATTGTAAGAAATATTCACTTGGCGGATAATGAGAAGTCCGTATATAGTTACAGTTGGCCTCTTTAAATAATTCAACATCCTGCTCGGTTAACTCTTTTGTTACGCAGCGACCATTTAAGGGGGATATTTCATGGCGGCAAATTCCTCGTAGCTTTACTTCCTCCCCATTGACAAATAGTTGATTTTTAATACGGGTAATCTGACGAAATCCAACAGATTGTTTTACACGCTCTAATAGTTCCTCACCCTTATAAATGGATAATTCTAATTGGTAAAGCCAGGGATGCTCTGCATCCCATAGTTTAGGATTTTTTATACCTAGTGTTATACTTTTAGATGTTGTATCTTCCTCCAAGCTTTCTATCTTTAGACTTTTCACAAGCCTAGAATCTTCTGGATGATATAGCTGAACTTTATAGTCATAGTCAATTTCATTGTTCCAAACGCCAAAATCTATCCTTAAATCACAATTTGTGTAATCATACTGATTGTTGCTATCTTTCACAAACGTAGTGGTTGTATGCAAAGAGGTTATATAATTATCTGCAAAACTATAGAGCATTACGCTCCCAATAATCCCCCCATGGTTATAGGTACTTACCTTGTCCTTGGTTTCATCTACTTCTATGGTTAAAACAAACTTTTCCCTTCCCTTAACGTAATCCCTTATATTAATGTTCCAGGCCACAAACCCGTTCAAGTGCTCGGCAACAAATGTATCATCTATATATACTTTTACAAATCCGTTTACGGCTTGAAACTTTAAAACTAATTCTTTATTGATCATATCTTCTGGAAGCTCAATGGTCCTTTTGTACCTATACTTTCCAGTAAAATCATCTGGTTTATGGGCTAACATATCGGATGGTACGGTGATTGGTGACCAATCTTTTGTATGTTTCACCTGCCAAGTCCCATCTAAAAGCATTACTGGGTTAGATATGGCGTATACATATTCAGGTTTTGGAACTAACATTGGAATTTCGGGTTCTTTATATCCTATTTTCAATTTTCTTCACATCCTTTTCCTGAAGTAATCGAATACAATTTTTTAGCACATCGAAAACATGTAATTCAACTTTTTCCCTCATGTAATTTCCTCTTACTAGTCTTGTATAGTTATAATCATTGTTTACAATCATTTTGATGGTATCTTCTTTTTCTGGGGCTTCAATTACTAAATAATCTAAGGACACATAATTTTCTTGGGCACCTATTTCCCGGTCTCCTTTTACAACCATGCGAATTCTATGAGCCTTATTTTCTAATCCTTGGATTGAAAATAATAAAATCCTATATCTTTTTTCATAGCCCCGGCTCATGCCTGGAAAATCAACCTTTCCTGGATATTGACTAATATCTTCTGCTTCTAATTTACCATCAATATAAACATCAAACTTTCCATAGAGGATATCTAGTGGTCCATATACAGAAATACCTGTGCCCTGAAACTCGTATTCTATATAGTCCTCTGTGGTTTTGCTTAATGTTTCGGTATCTTTATGATTGCCACAATAATCATCCATCTTATACCAACTACCATGATATTGAATGGCGCCATCCCTATCATCTATCACATAATTTGGGTCATCTTCTTTTTCAAGCCGCAAAGAATGGCTTCCATTAGAAATCACCTGAAGACCTGCCCTGTCCGATAGTCTGATTACTTGAGCTTCTATTATTTCGTGTTTCATACTATAGAAATCATCCTGGTTCTCTTGGCTTGTGTGTCCCTCTGGCCTACCAATATGGTCCTTAGGATAGGTTGGCCATAATCCCTGACGTTTCCATTTTAAGGCATCAAAACCAGTCTCTAGAGAGTAATATATACCAAGTTCATCTAGGCCACCACAATCCAATCCAATAATGGCTTTTACTGTATGAGGCATAGGTTTTGATAGGGATAAAATCTTGCAGCTTGTTTCCATTTCGCCATTATTAAAGATAATTAGTTGAAATTCCACCTTACAAACCCCGCCATAATCTCCTTCTATAAAAACTGTAACAAATTCTTTGCTTAGCCTTGTAGCAATCTTTTTTCCTATCCAAGGCTCTAATTTCAACCCTGTGGTTTGTAAAAATGGCCCACTTTTTATTATTTTTTTATTTTCTGATTTTCCCAAAGTCATTAAGGCCGACTCTTTGGAGAATTCAAAGTGATAAATATTATTGCTGATAATTATTTGTTTGTCATTTTCAACACGGCGATAGGGCCCATATACATCTTCTTCTAAAATAACCTCTGACTTCCTATCCTCTTCATGATTGCTCTTTAAATCACCAGGTTGTATGGATGAATAGGCCATTTTTAGATGGTAATATTCTGGTTTAGGTTGGTGATTGGCATCTAATATACCCCAATTGAAATCTTTTAATTTTGATGAAAATTCACCATTTTCATCTACTGCAGCCATCACTGCCCCGCCAAGGGCACCTTCTGTTTCCACCATCTTCTCCCAAAACTTTTTGATACTTTTGCCCCAAAACTCATGTATTCCAGGATCTCTTTGAATTTGATCCCGGTTATAACAAGGCAAATGGGCATAGACTGTGTGTAGGATTGGGGTTTCATAACCTAAGGCACTACCTGTCTTATAGCCAATTGGATTATCACTGCCATGGGTATGTCCTATGACCATGTGATCATAATGTTTATCTAGGGGCAACTTATAGGAAACATGGCTTGCTGCCCACACATCCATTTGATCTTCTCCATCCGGGATTGTCATTGGGTAGTTAAAATTGATTATCCGGGTATCATCTATATCTTTTACCATTTGATAGGCCTTTTTAAAATTAATTCCCCAAGTGGAATCATTTCCTAGACACCATATTAAAACACTTACATGAGAACGCCCATTCTCTACCATTTCGGCAATTTGTTCTAAATAAGCTTCCCTATATTCAGGTGCATTTTGCGTAGAGGCTATTTCTTGCCCCACTTCCACAATAGGGGCAACATCTTCTACATAAAATCCTAATTTGTCGCATAGGGATAAGAACTCCTTACTAAATGGATAATACAAAGCTCGAATATAATTAATATTTGCTTGTTTAAAAAGCTTGAGGTCTCTTGCAATATCAGTATAGGATTCATACACAAGTGGTTCCCTATAATTGATCCCCCTTAATTTTAGGGGCTTCCCATTCCATAAAATCTGATTTTTGTTTTTAATAATGGACCGAAAACCTACATCTTGTTCTACTTCCTCTATTAGGCTTCCCCCTTGTTTTAAAGAAATCTTAAGCTTGTATAAATAAGGATGTTCACTGTCCCATTCCTTCATGTTTTTACATAAAACATCCACTTCTTGATTGTTTTCATCTAAAGCTTTTGTGAAAACACAATGATTGTTTTCATCATATAGGCTTGCTCTTATTTCGTAGTTACCTTTATTCTTTATACCAGCCACATGATAATGAATCGATAACGAATACTCTCCTTTAGAAATTAGTTGTGTATGAGCATATAGTTTTTCAATGTATACCGTTGGCAAAGCAATTAATTTTATTCCTCTAAAAATACCTACACCATCATATGGATTTAATTCTCCAGATCTATCCTTTAAAATCATCTCTAGACTGACAGATTTTTTTCCACTGCTTACATCTGTTATATCACAATCCCACTGGGTGTAACTTCCAAAGTGCTTACGAATTAATTTCCCTTCTACTTGGATAGAAGCCTCACATCCAACACTATCCATCCTCAAAAGTACCCGGTGGCCCTGAAATTCCTCCGGGATTTCTATTTCTCCTAAATACTTTTTAGCCCCTTGACCTAAATCAACTATCTCCCAGTCTGGAAATAAATCCAGTACTGGAATTTCAACACCATCTAAGTATGTCGGTAGGGCAGGCAAAATTTTATAATAGTCATTCCATTTATCCATTTGTTTTCCTCCATCAAATCACTTTTTTTCAGAGTTTACTTCTATATAGAGTACCCAATCATGATCTAAACCTGGTTTTTTTGGTGTCTTAATCTTTAGCTTTTCTAGGCCAGATACCTGATCAATATAACTATAAGTACCTGTTACCGGATCAAACCAGTACATTTCTAGTTTCTTGTCTTTGTAGCTAGATAGGTTTAATTCAAACTCTTGGTGGTTATATAGGTAGCATAGTATATATTCATCTGAAGCAAAGGTTGCAATCCGGTCATATTTTTCTTTTTGTGGTCCTACTAACAAGTCTTCTGCTTGACTGCCTATGGTAAAGTTAATATCATTCATTAAGCTTGCTAAATGCGTCATGTGGGAAGAGCCGTCATGGTGCAAAGCATCTTGCCATTGTACATTTAGCCCATAAGCTCCTTTGGCTGCTAGGTCATTGTAGAATTGCATGATGGAACCATGGCCATAAGTATGACCCATGGCTCCTGCAAAAACAGACCAATATGCATATCTTCTAACATCACATGCCTGCCAACTAGGTTGACTTGGATCATGAAGACCTTGCGGAACATTCTCATAGGATGGCTCTCCGTCAATGGTTGGTTTTAGTGGCGCCAGGCCATAATCCTTTTCAACATATTTCCAGCTATCTTCTCCAAAATACTCTCCGCTTATAGGGTTATCATCCCAAGTCCCTAATGAAGCTTGGTCATACCGCCTATGTCCTGATTGGAACATATTAAAATCTAGCCATTCCTCATGATGAAACCAAGTTGAAGATGTGTTTCTTCCAAATGGATGAAAAGTCACTAAATTATCTGGGGTTATTTTTTTAAAGATCTTCCCTAACTCACCAAATAACTCTAGGTCTCTATCCCCTTTAATATCACCACCGTTAACCCAGATGATATGAGGGCATTCTTTATATCTATCCACCACAAAAGATACATATTTCTTGGCGCTATCCCCATCAAAGTGACCACAATCTAATATACTACTTGCCCAAACAGGAAGAATTCCCATATACATTCCCAAATCTTCTGCCATAGCAATCACTTGGTCTGCATGGTCCCAAAAGTCATGGTCTAAATTTGGCTTGGCAAAGTTATTATCAATTAAAGCTGTACTTCCTTTTTTATTGGTCTGATCTAAATAGTGAATCAAATCTAATAAAATAATATTAAATCCTTTTTCTTTTCTATTTTTTAAATAAATATAAGTTTCTTCCAACGATAGATTATCTAGCAAAAGCCATGCTGTATCGCCTATCCAAAAAAATGGTTTCTCTCCATTTGTTAGGTACCTACCATTTTCACTTACTTTTAACTTTCCATATTCCCAGGGTTTTTTATTATTATTCATATCTAATTCCTCTCTTTTAATTTCTTACGATTTTAAAAAAGACCTCTACAAGTACAAGTAGAGGTCTTTAAAGTCATTTTATACTTCATATAATTGATGCCTTTTATTTAATAGAATCTAAATCTGATGTTTCAAGCATCATTTCCATTGTTCCATCAAAATCTGATACTTGTGTTTTAACACCATTCACGTAATTGTTCCAAGCATCATCGCTTGTAACATCCCACTCGCCTGTAATAAACTTCAATGCATTCTCTCTTGCATAGGTTTCACAGTTTGTAGTAAGTTCTGCCTTAGCTGTAGATTCTTCATCTGTTAATCTTGTTACTGGCGGACGATCATATGGTGAAACGGAATCAAGGCCACCGATTTTACCCGATTCTATCCAGTACTTTCCTTCATAATATTCATCTGTTGGATTCCACCAAGGTTCTCCTGGTATTTGCTCAGACATAGCTTCAAAGGTAATTGGTGTAAATGGAATACCTGTACGGGCAATTCCTGAAGATGTAATACCATAGTCTCCTGCTGCTTGAACTGGATCTTCTGCATTTAAAATATCTTCTGAGAATGTATGGTCACCACTTGCATCTACTGTATAAGTTTGGTCTTTAATTCCCCAGTTTAATAGTTCAACCATTTCTGGTGAATACTGATAGTCTATCATTTTCACTACATATTCTGGATATTCAGTTGCTGCTGAAATAATAATACCCATTGTTTTTTGTAGAGATTTTCCGTCTTGCTTAGAACCCCATTTCCAAGGTCTTCCATAATCAGAGTTTTCTGGCAAGAAGGCAAGGCCCCACTCTCTATTATCATCTACCTTTTTCATGTTCCAATCTCTAGCCATTCCTGCCCATAAAGTTGGTACAAGAGCATGATTCCCATTAATAGCTTTTTCACTACATACTGCGCCATCATCTGTTGCAAACTCTGGGTCAATATATCCTGCTTCATATAAACCGTTCATATATCCAAGCATTTCCCTAAAGTTGTCTTCAATTGGTCCAAATGACCATTCATTTCCATTCCAATAAACTGTATCCCATGTATGGAAAATCCCTACAAACCCACGATAAAATGGATAGTTTTTATCTTGATTTGTCATTACATATTTTGCATCAATATCTCCTGCATCAATTGCGGCTTTAAGATCTGCACATAATTGAGCAAATTCCTCTGTTGTTGTTGCTGGTTTTAAACCAAGTTGCTTTAAGATATCAAAGCGATATGCAAATGCTGTGAAGGATTGTGCTCCTGTAATGTCATCTGGATTATCAAAACCATCCATGAAATAATATGCTGTTCCATCTTCATTGTATGCAAAAGCTTCTCCACCATTGGTTTCTTTTACATATTCTGGGTAATAAGTGAGATAATCTTTGTACTTAAGAATATCTAGTACAACTCCGTCACCACCGTATTCATTTACATAATCCCCTTGTGAGTAAGTAGCTACATCAGGAATATCTGCTGATTGTAAAAGAATCTTTTCATTGTCACGATAATCCATCCATGGCGTTAAGTTCCAAGAAATATCTAATGTTACCCCAAGATATTCTTCCATTCTTTTTTGCCACTCATTTTGTATAAGTGTATCCGCAGGAGATGTTCCAAAGTTAGGAACATTAATACTAACTGAAAGTGTATTGTTGGGTAATTCAGGAAAAAACAACTCTCCATCTGCTGTCTCATTACCTTCTTCTACTGCTGGTTTGTCGTTGGCATTGCCACCTTTATTAGGCTGGTCTTTTTTGCCACAACCTACAAATAATGATGTTACCATCAACGCTCCTAAAATTAATGCTATAATTTTCTTTTTTTGCATAATAATACTTCCCCCTTTTATATAGGTGTTTTTATTTTATTATAAAACAGGATTTTATCCTGATTTTATCCCTTAACAGAACCTAACTGAATTCCTTGTGTAAAATATTTTTGAATAAATGGATAAATCAAAAGAATTGGTGCCATGGTTGCAAAAATAGTTGCATATTGAACATTCATTGGATTCAATTGTCCACTTTGGACCATTTGATTGACACCATCGAAGGTTCCACCGGCAGCGCCTGACTTAAACAAAATAGTTCTTAAGATCATTTGTATTGGTTGCCTTGCCTCATCTTTTATATAAAGTAAAGCCTCAAAGTAACTATTCCACATTCCTACAATTGCAAATAAACCAAATGTAGCATAAAGCGCTTTAGAAAGCGGCATATATATTCGGAATAAGATACTGGCTTCCCCAGCTCCATCTATCCTTGCTGCATCTCGTATCTCATTGGATATACCTTGGAAAAACGAACGATAGACAAACACATTGTAGGCAGATATGGCATTTGGTAATACCAAGGCCCATATGGTATTCATAATCTTTAAATCACGTACTAATAGGTAAGTAGGAACAGTACCACCACTAAAGAACATGGTAATTAGTAGAAATAGCGTTAGTGGTTTCCGAAGAACAAAATTAGGTACCATTAACACATAAGCAATCATTGATGTTAAAAGCAAGTTAATAAATGTAGCAACCAATGCATAGATGATTGTGTTTTTATATGCTACCCAAATTGCCTTTTGTCCAAAAACAATTTCATATCCCTTGGTATTAAAGCCTTTTGGCCACCATCTAACTGCACCAGAACTAATGGCTGTTGGATTACTTAAAGAAATTGCTATTACATTCACTAATGGATAAATCATAATGATAGCGAAAACAACCATAATGATTGCTAAAATAAATTCAAATGTATAACTACCAATATGTATTTTATTGTTAATTTTCTTTCTTCTACTTTTCATCTGCGTCCTCCTTTCTACCACAAGCTGTTTTCTGGGTTTATTTTTTGTGTAATTCTATTCGTTCCATATACCAAAATAAAGCTTGCTAGAGAAACAAACAGATTCACTGCTGTAGAATACTCAAATTCTCCTTGTTGGATACCTACCCGAAACACAAAGG
>DUUM01000004.1 GCA_012841565.1 Candidatus Epulonipiscium sp.
GGGTCTAGTGGCACATAAAACACATTGGCCTTGCTTAGGTCAACCTTTTTGAAATCACTGTACTGGTATGGGATAGCCACTTTCTTGCCTTCTCTAACTTCCCATTCCCAATGAATCGTCCTTGGGTCAATAGGATGGACTTCAACAATATCATCCCTTTTATCATTTACTTCAACTTCAAGTATTTGATTTCCATACAAAACTGCATTTTTATGAAGAATATCAATAATTCCATCTAAGCCAGCATTACTAATTGAATTTATCCTGGATGCGAACTTTCGCCATTCATCTTCAATAGCATCAAGAGAGGTTTCTCTATCCTTATTATCAGTAGAGTAAAATTTCATCTGTTGGCCTTGATTAGCAAGTCTAACAAAGTTCCACAGTGCCATTGAAGCATCAGGAGTTTTCTTTGTTATAAATTCAATTGCATCTTCTTCATTCGGAATACCTCTTAGTTCCTTTAGTAGGTCCTCACTTCTGGACCGCCTAAAAGTGTTGCGTGAATTTCCATCGGCAGAAGATACTCTACCGGCAGGTATATTACCTTTTGGCTCAGCTCTTGCTCTAGCAAATACCTTTTTAAACACTCCCATATACATCACCTACCTTCAAAATTCTAGTTTATCTATTTCATCAAGCAATTGAGCCTTAGCTAAATTAACATAATTAGGACTTTCGGTAATCAGTTGAGAAATAAACATAGCATCTTCTTTATCGATATCAATTTCACCATTATTAGTAAGGTTAACCGCCCATGTAATCATCTTTGCAGGCTTACCAGTAGTAGCCATAGCCAACATATTGGCAAGTATGTCGTTTAATTTCTCATTTGTAGGTTCGCCTTTTAAAGTGACTAGATTCTTGTCAAGACTTAATTTCATTTCTTATCACCCCTAGACATTCTCTTTGATATCTTCATTATATCTCTATCTAATTTCGATTGAATCAGTACCCCTAAGATGCCTATTGCAAAAACAATAGCAAGTATCCACCAATATTTAATTAACTTCTGTCCCTCAGTCATATTAATCATGTCATATATGAATTGATTCATTTGTCACACCCCCACAAGTTTATAATTTTGCGTTTTAAGTAAGCAATGCCATAATCTATGGCACAGTAAATAACAGTTCCAAGTCTTTTTAAGACGACAAGATAAAGTTTTATTTTTTTCATCCCCATCACCGAATAAAGATTAGTGCGTACGGAATAATGGTTAATATTGTTATAATTATGAGCATTGCTATTGTATGTCCAATGCACATGGACATCACCCAAAACCATTTATATTCAATGTTTTCTGGTAAATCGTTTACTCTTTTGATGCCAATCAAATCAGTAGGGAGCAATATGCAGAATAATAGGTAGAGGAATAGTACGCCACATAAGAATGATACAATTAACTTTAATAACATAAAATTACCTCCAATCTAAATCTTATTTAACCAACAGGAGTCTAATAATCAGCATTGGCTCTTAGGCTTTAAGCACCTACTGCACCTGTATCCAAAGCGATTAAAATACTTAAACTTATGCCCGAACCACAAGAAACATCTTTTGTTTTTCATAACTAATCACTCCATCCTTATTTTTACCCCCAATTGTATGTAAGAACCACTGCACCAAGGATGGACGGTTGGAGGTTACCTTGCCCTAAAGATTCCTTGGTTATTGACAGTGTATGGTATATAAAAAACGAACCTCATTAAGAAGTCCGTTTAAGATATCATTTAATTAGAATTAACCCCACCAATTATTCCAGCCCAGGGCAATATCAGGGTAGGTGATTGGAAGTTGCTGAAACAGAAGTACAAAGCACTAACAATATCGTCATGGCCACTATCAGTAGCATTGTGATATTGAGTGGAGCGACCATCCCTATCTACAGATACATAGTCTTGAAGTTGCTTTTCAGTTTCTGAACTCCAAGGTATCTGGCACCATTGTTGCTCAACTACAATAGCAAAATCCTCAACTAATTTAGTCTTATTATTGCCTTGCTCTGGTATAGGAACATTAAATATTCCCCGTGCAGTTAATTGTGCACTTATCGTTTCACCAACACCAGTTTGACCAAAATTAACAGTGGCACCATTGTAAAGTCTTGAATAAATAGATAGCAAATCCCATTGTGCAGTATAATCAAGCCTTGCCATTAAATCTATTTTTACAACCTTACCTTTGCTATCTCTAATTACACAAGGACTACCATCACCCTTACTAGCAGGGTCATATCCAATCGTATATGTTTCAAATGGGTCTGGTTTTTCCCAATCAGCCCAAAATTTAATGATTTCATCTTCTTTTCTACTAGGTGGCCTAACTAAAACTCTTTCATAATGAGGGAATACAGAGTTTATTTCCATAATAAATTCAGCTAAATAGTCTTGCCTGTACCTAGCTTCGGTCATACCCATTTTTAACTCATCTTCAAAGGTAATAGGTTCACCCATTGAATCTTCACCAACTATTGTATATCTCTTTTCACCCATGTATGGGTTATCCCATGTACTAAAGTGGAAAGTGTCATAAGAAGGAGAGTAGAGCGATGATGTCTTATCGCCCATTAAAGATAATTTATAAAAGTAAGTCCTGCCTTTTGGGGTAGAGTTAATTAAAGCAATTCCACCTTTACCACCAGGGCCACGACCAGGGGAGTCAAGTCTTTGTCTTAAGTTCGCCCAAACAGTATCTAATTCTCTAACTCTAGCAGCTTCTGTTATGGTTACAATATCAAGCCCAACCCCTACAAGAGTTTCTGGATCATCAGCAGAGTGGACTTCTATAATTCCACCGTTGATAGTTTCTATCGTTAAGTTAGATAGCGAAATATCATTGACTAACTCTTTTGGAAGTAGTTTTTTTAAATCTCTCCAGTTTTGTCTTGCTAATCTCATATTTGGGGCCACTATCCACCAGAGAACAGGAGGATTTACATCAATAGAGCGTTCCTCGTTCTCCATTTCAATAAACTTCATTACACCTTCGCCTATAGAACCCAAGTCTTTTCCAAAACGATTCCCACAGACTAAAATCTTAAATCTGGCTTCACTATCATGTATTTTCTGTTGTGCTTCATGAGGAGAGTAGGGGATAATGACTTTCTTAAATCCATTAGCCTTAGCCATTCTACAAGATCCACAAGTTTTTTGATTGTTATACCTATTTTGTGAAGGTACCCAAACCCTTTCAAAGTGCTTTCCACATTCCTCACAGATACCTATACGTTCGGCAGATGAGTGTTGTATATAATTTTCATTCATCCGTTCAATTCTACCCTTGGATTCTCTTTTTCGAGCCATAATATCACCACTTTCTCACCAAGCAAGGTAAGTGAAACTAGGCTCAAAGGCTCAAATATTGATTTCTATTTCTTTTTTGCATTTTTTGCACCATACAAATATTTTTTTAGCTTTACTTTCTTTATTGATACGACAGAGGTTTTTGCCACAACTAGGGCACAAGTACCATTTATGAGCCATGTTTAAAACCTCACTTCTCTTACCGGAAGTCCTGCACTTTTCAGTTGTTCCCATATCTCTAGGAACATTCTTTTGAAAAACCTATTAGCATATCTAAGAGAACCATCGCCATAGTCGCTGTATCGTTCCATTTTCCTTGCATCTATTGGGTCATTACCTCTAATGTGGACTTTTCCATATCTATCATCTGTCACCACAAAATCTTTACCATCTGATAAGGCAAGGTAGATACAGTGAGCAAAAGTTCTACCAACACCCCTATCCATTCCGTAACCAGCTTTAAATCCAAGCAAGTATCTTTTCTGTGGTTCATATAATTTTACGTTTAGAGCTTTTTCAATTAAAGGAATAGTTTCTTCTGTTATTGTCATTGTGGATTCCTCCTTTGATTTTAATCACATTTAAACTACACCATCAATAACTTATCGTGCTCTTGTATAAATAGATATTCCCTTTCTAATTCTGAAAAGGTTAACCTTGATACTTCTCGTTTAGCGTCAGAAAGAAGTTTGCTATCTATGTTTTCATTTTTGGCAATTTGCCTTAAGATTCTATCGACCCTTAGAGCATTTGCCCTGGATAGACATAATTCCTTAGATGTAAGGAAAACAAATCCCTGTTCATCATTTCTACCTCGAGAAATTTGTCTGTCATACATTTCGCACTTATATTCATACTCAATACGTAGGTTATATGCTTTTCTACGTTCTTCTAAAAGAGCGTCCCAATTACCTAAGTATTTTCGCTCATAGCATTCTTTACTAAGTTTCATGTAACCACTCCTTTGATTTTTTGTATTAAAAAGCCACTCTATAAGAGTGGCTAGTATAGAATCATAAGCTTAAGGAGTTGCCCGTCTGGATTCCCATCGTAGTCAGCACGGGGAATTCTCGCTAAGCAATTTGCTTTTCAGTTGCGTTAAACATCATCAGGCGAGTTTTAAGAGCTGACCTAGACCTACTTATCAC
>DUUM01000397.1 GCA_012841565.1 Candidatus Epulonipiscium sp.
ACCCTTGGTCGTATTTTTAATGTAACAGGAAATGCGATTGATGGGAAAGATGATCTAGAAGGGGAGAAGTGGTCTATTCATAGGGATCCTCCTACCTTCGAGCAACAAGCAACAGACACAACGATTTTAGAAACAGGTATTAAAGTCGTTGATTTACTTTGCCCTTACCTAAAAGGCGGTAAAATTGGCCTTTTTGGTGGAGCAGGTGTAGGTAAAACAGTTTTAATTCAAGAGCTAATTCGTAATATCGCTACAGAGCATGGTGGTTTTTCAGTGTTCGCAGGGGTAGGCGAGCGGACTCGTGAAGGAAATGACCTGTATTATGAAATGCAAGAGTCAGGAGTACTTGATAAAACAACCATGGTATTTGGACAAATGAATGAGCCCCCAGGCGCCCGTATGCGTGTTGCCTTAACGGGCCTTACAATGGCTGAGTATTTTAGAGATGAATCAGGACAAGACGTACTGCTTTTCATTGATAATATCTTCAGATTTATTCAAGCAGGTTCAGAGGTGTCAGCTCTTCTTGGACGTGTACCAAGTGCTGTAGGTTATCAGCCTACTTTAGCAACAGAAGTAGGGATGCTTCAAGAGCGTATTACATCCACGCAACAAGGATCAATTACATCGGTTCAGGCTGTTTATGTGCCAGCGGATGACCTAACAGACCCGGCGCCGGCAACAACATTTGCTCACCTTGATGCCACAACAGTACTATCGCGTGCTATTGTAGAACAAGGAATTTATCCAGCAGTAGATCCATTAGATTCAACGTCCCGTATGCTTGATCCTCAAGTAGTAGGGGAAGATCACTATAGCGTAGCACGTGGAGTTCAAGAAATGCTACAACGCTATAAAGAATTGCAAGATATTATTGCAATCTTAGGGATGGATGAACTATCTGAAACAGATAAGCTAGTTGTTAGCCGTGCCCGTAAAATTCAACGCTTCCTTTCACAACCATTCTTTGTTGCAGAAGCATTTACAGGAATGGAAGGAAGATATGTATCTGTTCAAGATACAATTAGGGGCTTTAAAGAAATACTTGAAGGTATTCATGATAAATTACCAGAAAATGCTTTTCTTATGGTAGGAACCATTGAAGACGCCATTGAAAAAGCAAAGACATTGTAGGTGAATAAAATGGCAGAAAAAAAGCTTAGATTGAAGATTGTTACCCCAAGTCGGACACTATGTGATGAAGTGGTTGATATGGTGATCTTTCGCGCTAGCACAGGAGATATGGGAATTCTCCCGGGTCATGAACCTGTTGTAGCAACCCTTAGTTATGGCATTATGCGTTTTAAGCAAGACGGCAAAGAACGCAAAGCAACCATTATGAGTGGATTTGTGGAAGTAGATCCAGACAGGGTAACAATTTTAACAGATGCAGCCGAGTGGCCAGAAGAAATTGATATCACTCGGGCAGAAGAAGCCAAAAAACGTGCGCTAGGTAGATTAGAGCATAAAAAGGAACATAATGTTATAAGGGCTGAAATAGCACTTAAAAAGGCCTTGGTTCGGATAGAGGCTGGAAGACGGTAGGGCCAAGGGGTCCGCAGGGGCTTGTCCTATCAAATATGCCGGTTGTTAAGAATTTCTAAAAATCTAATGCTTGGATATCTGTGATTTCTTAAAAGTTAATAAACTCGCTAACGCTCAGACAATTAACTTTCTTAACAGAAATCACTTATATCCATCGCAAAGATTTTTGACGAAATTCTTAAAGACCTTCATATTTGATAGGACAAGCCCCTTGCTATTTCTTTGGAACAACCCTCATTATTGGGGGACGGTTAACAATTTGTTATAGGATCACATAAAAATAAGGCCTGTCTATATTCGGCGAAACATCCTTTGCGTTCTATAGCAAGAGATGTGGAGCTGAATATAGACAGGCCTTATTTTGGCCCTACACAAATTCTTACGGTAAATTTATTTTGGCCCTACACAAATTCTTACGGCAATTTGTTAACCGTCCCTAATATTTAGGGCGGATTTGCCGATATATATAGAAAGCTTTACATAGAAAAATAGGGAACAACAATAAATAGATAACACCTATAAAGGAGTCGACACATATGAAAAAGATGATCTCATTGATAATATCGGCAAGTATATTTTTACAAATGGTAGTTCCAGCAGCAAGCATGGTTACATATGCCCAAACAGGTGGAAATCCTAGTAATTTTAAATGGATGGATAATGGGCGTTTAGATGATAAATTGGATTTACAAAGCGCTAGAGAACAATCTACAGAGGCCTTAGTAAGCTGGGGAATAAAAGATGATATTAAAAAGTATGAATTAGAGTACTTCATAGAAAACCAAAAGGATACGGAAAAAGTTAGGTTTACCTTTGAAAAGGTTGAGGGCAAGGAAAGTGATGCTAAAGTCACACTTCAAGTGTTAGATACAGAAGAAGAAGAAAAAAGCAAGGAAAAAGATTATTATGAATATGACTTTAGTGGTATTAATCCAGATGGTGTTATAAAACATATAGGCAAGGAATCTATAGAAATAAATATTACTGAAGGAACTAGGTTCCCAGGTGGGCGTGTTAGTGTCGGGAATATGGAGATTAAATTTAGGTGGAAGGATGGGAAGATACACTTTCATACAAATTATATTAAACATGGTAACATTACACCCTTTACCTTAATTTATGGTGGCAATACGGAAGATACAGAAGTTATAAAAGTTTTAACGGGAATAGATGGGTATAATGTATCTCCTGTGCATATAGAAACACAAACAACAGGTAGTTCAATAATAATTAATAATAAACAAACTATAAAAGTTCCTGAAGGAAAAGAGGAACCAGGCTCCAAACCAGGAGTTAAGGTAGAGTTTAAACGGCCTAAGCAGTGGGTTGGAACGGGATTCACAGAGCTCCAAGATGGAGATGAAAAAAATATTCATGCAACATTAGTTCTTGAGGATTTAACGGGTGTAGCAACAGCGCAGTTGAATTTTGACCTAAGTGAGGAATCAGATATTAGTGGGCTTGGGGATACCAAGCAGCTTCTTTACGATAAGGACAAAGGTGTATATTCACTATACTTAGCAAAAGATGATTTAGTAAAAGATGGCCAGCCTCATGAGAATATCGTGAAGTGGGAAAAACTTGATAAAAGTATGATTTTAAAAACAATAAGACTCACATTAATCCAGGGAAAGACAGAAGAAGAGAAAGCACAAGCACTGGGTAGTTTCACTCCCAACGTTGAAAGTGGAGGAAGACACACATACTTAGGGTATACAATACATCGCTCTAGTATGGAGGAAGCTTTTATAAGAATAAAGCCATATAGTGGGGCTAGGAATACCGAGTACAAATATTTTGTTCAATATGCAGATAGTATGAAAGATGGAGAGACAAAATGGGTAAATTTAGTTGAGCATACCTATAGAGCAACAGGGGATAAGGCAGGAGAGAATGAATTTACAATTCCTGTGCCATTTTCATCTGATTTTAGCACCCAGTATTATAGGGTAATTGCAACATATAACGAGGTAGAAATGAGTTCTCAAATATTACACTATGAGCCTGATAAGGATCAAACAGTACCGCCACCAACGCCAGTTATTAGAAGCATTGATAATATATATGCTGTTCCACCTGAAAAACTAGGGGATCAGCCAGAAACCATAGGTTTTGACTTGACT
>DUUM01000398.1 GCA_012841565.1 Candidatus Epulonipiscium sp.
AGCAGTTTCTATTATCCGCACTTCATCTTCTTCAAATAAATTCGCTAATTTTAAAGTAACTTCTTGATCAGATTCTACAAATGCTTTCTCCCCATCAGCATCTGATATAGCAGGTGCATTACTAAAACATAAATAACCTGTATTTGGCTCTAGTGCATACTCCCCAAGAAAACCATAATTTTGTTCAAAATAAGTTACTGTCCCTGTAGTAAGGTCTATTTTTAAAAAATCTTTAATTTCATGCGTTCTATTGCGCACAAGCCACAACCACTCTTGTTCATTTGCCCATGCATAGAGGTCGAGATATAGACTCTCATCAATTGGAGAAAGAAAATCTGTATTTATCACTACTTTACCTTTCTCATCTAAAATAACTACATGATTGGTTTCATCATCTATTCCACACATATATGTTCCATTTGGACTCTCTTCTACAATCACATTACCCGCTTCACTATTTATCATCAGCTCATTAATTTGCTGACGACGTATTTCTTTCGTAACTTGCACCCCTTTTGTACATCCACTCATTAGGCAAACACTTAGTATCCCCATTAAAATAATCTTTAAATTTCTCATTTTTATCCCCCTATCATACAAAAGACTTTCATTATTCCATAAGATTACTTTTTCCATAACTCACCATCATCATTTATGTTTCATCTCTGAAGAGGCTATCATTTACTTATGATACGGTTCACCGTATCTACTGCTACTGAACATTTTATTTTTAATATATGTTTGATGCTAAAATTTTGCAGGTCAGATTTTAATTTCCAGTATTTACTCCCTAGTTTTATAGTTAGGTGTTTACAATACTACCTTTTTGTAATACAATGTACATACGAAAGGAGATGGTTATTATGAATATAATTACTTTAAGAATCAATGATGATGACAACAAATTAGTTAGGGATTATGCTAAAACTAACAACATAACTATTTCTGATTTAGTAAGAAATTCTGTTTTAGAAAAAATAGAAGATGATATTGACTTAAAACTATATAATCAAGCTATAAAAGAACACGAAGAAGATCCACAAGATATAAGCTTTGATGACATGATGACTGAATTGGACTTTGATGAATAGACACTATAATGTCCGCTTTGAAAAGGATGCACAGAAAAGCTTGAAAAAAATGGATAGAAATAATTCTAAGATTATAATGGCTTGGATAAGTAAACATCTAGTTAACTGCACAAATCCTTATATGCACGGAAAGTCCCTACAAGGGAATTTAAAAGGCAAATGGAGATATAGGGTTGGAAATTATAGATTGATTTGCAGTATTGACAATGAGAATATAGTTATCTTAGTTTTAGTAATAGGACACAGAAAAGATATATACAAATAAAACTTACGGCTTCTGATAATTATCAGAAGCCGTAAGTTTTAGCTATGGAGGTGTGGGGCATCGATACTATCCACCATTTTCTACGTACAATACAAAGTCTGTAACCTTGCCATAATCAATTATTTCTGATTTTAGGATTACTTATGG
>DUUM01000399.1 GCA_012841565.1 Candidatus Epulonipiscium sp.
AATAATTTGAAAAAAACTTTTTTGAAGTAAATTGTTGTAAGGTTATGGTTGGCTTGGGCTGGCTGGATGGAATGACTTTAATTGCTTTTTGGAGGGAATTATGGAAAGAGTCTAATTGAAGACCACATCATTTATACAAAAAAAGGATTTAGGACTTTTGTCTTAAATCTTTTTTAATATAAAAATATATAAATTGCATTTATTTTTCAAAGTGCTAAAATGAATGAATCAGAGTATTTAATTTACTACGATATAATGAATCTATTTTAAAGTCACTACGACAGGAGATGAGTGGTGTGGAGGATATAATTAAACAAATTACAAAGATTGATCAAGCAGTATATCTTAAAAAGGTGAGCAGTGAAGAAGATCTTAAACAAGCAGAAAGTAAATTAAATCAAAAAATACAGGAATTAACCCAAGCAATTATTAGTGAAGCTGAAAAAGATGTGGAACAAAAATATAACCAAGAGATTAAAGAGCAAATAGACGCTATAAAGCAGGAAGAAATAAAAACCCATAAGACCATCCAGCAGATTAAGCTGCGGTACAACCAAATAGAAGAAAAAACATGTGAAAAGCTAGTTGAGCGTATTTTTAGTTTGGAGGAATGAGAATGAATCATACATCCCGTTATGCAGCCATTCATTCCAAGTTAAAGGTTAGAAAAAGAGCCTTTTTAACCCCAGAGGATTATGAAACTATTTTAACCTTCACCACCATTGACCAAATGCAAGTGTTCTTAAAATCAAAAATAGGGTTTCGTGAAGTGTTAAAAAGGAGCACGGATATTGATTTGCACCGGGCGGACCTTGAAATAATACTTCATAGGTATGAAGTGTCAGAAATAGAAAAGATTATTTATTACTTCTCGGATCATTATAGGGCATTTTTTAGAACTATGTTAATGGAGTATGAGATGCTAGACCTGCAACTCATACTCCAAACCATAGCCAAAAATGTTGATACAGATCAGATAAAAAATCATTTTGTTCATTCTATAAAGTATTCAAAGCTGAATTATAATACTTTATTAGAAGCCAAAACAGTGCCTGAGTTTGTGGAATCCTTAAGAGGAACGATTTATTATAATTCCCTTAAAACCCTTACACAAGAAGATGCCATAAGAAGAGAATTTCATATGGAAATGAAGTTATATATCCTGTATTATAAAGAACTTATGGCAAAAATAGAGCGATTAGATCCAGAGGACTGTGAAATAGGAAAAGAAATTATTGGTACATTAATTGACTGTATTAATATTCAATGGATTTATAGGGGGGTCAAATATTACGCCATATCACCAGAAGAAATACTCATCTATACATTAGGGAATGGCAGGAAGATTTCCTATGGTAAACTTAAAAAACTTTGCTATGCAGGGTCTATAGATGAGCTTAAAGTGATGGCACAAGCGTATTTAGGGTATCCTATTTTTAAAGAAGAAGATGATAGTTTACTTGGACAAACAATAGATGGCTATTTGGATGCCTTTTATATGAAGTACGACCAAAAGGATAATATCGGACTTTGTATCGCATTTCTGTATGAATTAGCCCTCCAAATTAAGGGGTTAATTAGTATGACGGAGTGTATACGATATGGCTATAGCGTAGATATAAAGAGAAAATATCTCGTTCAAAGACGCTAGAGGAAGGGGTGATTTTAATGGCAATTGAAAAAATGGATTTTCTAAACCTTGTAGGCAAGCAAGACAGGGAAGAGGATATTTTAGAAAAGTTAATTTTAACGGAGCATTTGCATTTGCATTTAAACTATAGTGAAGTATATGAAGACAACTTTACCGTTAGACAATTTATATTGCAGCATTTTGGAAATGAGTATTTAGAAAAAATAGGGGAGAGACGGAAAGTCGTCAATACTGATGATTGTCCATGTGAAATGCTAGAAGATTTACTGGGGAAATTAGCAGATGATTTTCAAGAGGAAATTGTAATTGATAAAAAATACTTAGATCCTCATTATGGAATCGAAGATGTCCAGAGAGACCTAATGAACATTAAAGAACAAATTGCACCTATTTCTGAGCAGGTAAGGATGCATAGGGAAGAAATAAAATTGCTCCTAGACTTTAAAGAGCACATACAATATATTCTTGGGAAAGATATTAACTTTGAAGAATTAGAACAGCTACACTATATGACATATGAGTTGGGTGTATTGTCTAAAGAAAATCATGCCCATATTAAAAGAAATTATGAGAATATTAGTGCCCTTGTATGGCGAATTGGGAAAAAGGAAAATGAAGATGTGTATCTGATGATGTATCCGAATAACTATAAAACTGAAGTTGATCGAATATTAAAGTCGGTGAATTGGATTCCCCTGCATATTCCACAAGGATTAAGTGGTAAGCCTACAGATATGGTGGAACAAATTATAGATAGGATAGACCAACTAGAGAAAGAAATAGATGGATTACAAGAGAAGTTAGAAAGTAATAAGTCAGCCTTTATATCAATTTTTAATAAATGTGCAGCCCGTATTGCTGTAGGAAAACAAATTAAGTACTTTAAGCAAAGTATTCAACATAGCGATCAAGTATTCGTTGTTAGTGGTTGGATTCCTGTCACCTACAAAGAAGCGTTTGACCAGGTTTTAGAATCTTTTGGAGATGACTGTGTGGTGACATACAGAGGCGCAGAAGAGCTTAAAGAAGCCATTGTCCCGCCCACTAAACTGAGAAATCATAAATTATTTAAGCCTTTTGAGACCATTGTTCAGTTATATGGCTTACCCGTCTATAATGAATTTGATCCGACTTTATTTTTGAGCATTACCTATTGGCTTATGTTTGGCATGATGTTTGGGGATATAGGACAAGGGTTTGTATTCTTTTTAGCGGGCCTTCTATTAAACAAAAAATCACCAGGGGGACCTGCTGGCGGTATTTTAACAAGGCTAGGCAGTAGTTCTATGTTTTTTGGGGTTTTATATGGTAGTTTTTTTGGACTCGAGGATTTACCGTGGTTGCCTCATATTATAGGAAGTCCTTTGCATGGGGATAATATTCCTAAAGTTTTAGCAGCAGGGGTTATCTTTGGCGTCATTGTTTTATCCATTAGTTATGTACTAGGGATTATTAACGCCCTCAGGAGAGGCAATATTGAGGAAGGTGTTTTTGGAAAAAATGGTATTGTGGGATACTTGTTTTTCTTAGGACTTGTCATGACATTAGTTGGACTTATGGGATATAAAGTGTTGCCACTCAGTGTTAGCATATTAGTCATGGTAACGGCTTTAATTGTTATTATTTTCAAGCAGCCTCTGTCTCATATTGTAGGCAAGATCAAGCCTTTGCATAAGGAAGATCCATCGGCTTATTATGTGGAGAGTGGATTTGAAACCATCGAAACGATTCTTTCAACCCTAAGTAATACAATTTCCTTTATTCGTGTAGGCGCTTTTGCTCTTAATCATGCAGGACTATTTTTAGCCTTTATGGTGATGTCTAGGATGACAAGCAATATTATTCTACAATTTTTAATTATTGCAGTTGGTAATATTATTATCTTGGTACTTGAGGGACTGATTGTATTTATTCAAGGCCTTAGATTAGAGTATTATGAGATGTTTGGTAAGTATTTTACAGGTGGCGGAAAACCATATCAACCAGTTAGTTTAACCAATAAGAGGTAAAAGAGAGGGAGTTAGGTATGAAAATATTAATAGGTTTAGCGATCCTTATTGCAATGGGAACCATTATATATGGTGTAACAATTATGAGAGATAAAAATGCAGCAAAGAATACCGTGACAAAGAAAATGCTAAAGAATTCAATGATTAAAAGCGTGTCAGCTTTTTCTATGATTATAATAGGTGCTTTTATATTTTTAGTTTTTAAAAGTCCTGTTTATGGCGCTGAAGCAGCACAAAATGCAGCTGGCGTAGGCGCTTCTGTTGGAGATGGCCTTAAATATATTGCGGCCGCCCTTAGTACAGGTCTTGCCACTATTGGGACAGGCCTTGCCGTAGGTTCTGTAGGTTCTTCAGCATTAGGGGCCGTATCAGAAGACCCAGCAATTCTTGGTAAAACACTTATTTTCGTAGGGATGGCAGAAGGTATTGCTATTTACGGGATGATTATTTCTATTTTAATTCTTTTTGTATAACAGGTCAAAATAGTCCAAGAAAATTGAGGTGTACTCAGATGAAGTCATATTTAATTAGTGATAATAGAGATACGTGGGTTGGGATGCGTTTGGCTGGCATTCAAGGCGTCATTGTACATGAACGAGAAGAAATCCTAGAGGTATTTCATAAAGCCGTTGAAGATACTACGATTGGTATTGTTATTGTAACGGAGCTCATAGGAGATACCATTCGGGATGAAATTATGGCGCAAAAGCTTAAGCACAATAAACAACTGATTATTGAAATACCAGATCGGCACGGAACGAAACGGGGCCCGGATTTAATTACAAGTTATATTAGGGAATCAATAGGAATCCAGGTGTGAGGTGAAAATAATGGTAACCATAGAACAAAAAGTAGAACTTTTTTCAGAGTTGCTTTATCAAGAAATCCAAAATGAAATAGATGATCAAACCAATCAGTTTAATCAAAAGAAAACCAGCCTATTAGAACAAGCTCAGGCGTCAGCTAAAAAGAAAGCTCTTGCTATTTATGCCACTGGGGAGAAACAAGTAAACCGAAAAAGGAATGAATTAATAACCCTCTCCAAGATTAACAGCAGAAAAGAGATTATAGAGACCAAAGAAGCCTGTGTTGATCAAATGATGACTAAAATAGAGGAGAAAACTAAGGCGTTTATCCTAACAGAGGACTATAAAGCTTATATTGAAAACTGTATGGCACAAGTTATGAAACTTATGGGGACAGACAATCCATTAGAAGTATTTGTAATGGAAGAAGACATGCAAAGGTTTAAAGGGTTATTTAATAAGGAGAATTTTTTAATGAACCAAGCCCAAAGCACTATGATTGGCGGGGTTGTTGTTGTGGATTCTAAAGCGCATACTAGGGTGGATTTTTCGATTAGAACAAGGTTAAATGATATGAAACCTTTCATCATCAATCAGGTCATGGAAGCATTAGAAGAAGTTGGTGATTATAGTGAGCAGTAATATAGGAAGGGTACAATTTATCAATGGCCCTGTTGTAAGGGGATCCAATATGGCTAACTTTACAGTTAATGAAATGGTTACAGTAGGGCAGAAAAAATTAATAGGGGAAGTGGTTGCCGTTAAAGGTGACCTTGCAACAATTCAAGTATATGAAGAAACGGAAGGCCTACAAGTAGGTGAAGAAGTCTACCCAACCGGGAGCCCCTTGAGTTTACAATTAGGACCTGGTATGTTAGGAAATGTATTTGATGGTATCCAGCGCCCCCTATCTTATATTGATAAGATGTCTAAAAACTTTATTCCTGATGGGATCGGTTTAATTTCTATTGACCCTAATAAAAAGTGGGCAGTAGACATACTTTCTAAAGAAGGAGATGTCTTAGAACAAGGGCAAATCTATGCAACTGTGCAAGAAACTCAAAGTATTTTGCATAAAATAATGGTGCCTCCTGGCATCAAGGGAACTATTAAAAAAGCCCTGACCAGTGGGGATTATAAACTAAATGATCCCATTATAGAACTAGAACTAGAAAGTGGGATTATATACCCCCTAACCCTCATGCAAAAATGGCCAGTTCGTAAGACTAGGCCTGCTACCAAGCGTCTTCCTATTTCGGAATTACTCGTCACAGGCCAGCGGGTTATTGATATATTCTTTCCTCTTGCTAAAGGCGGAACAGCAGCCTTGCCAGGTGGATTTGGAACAGGAAAAACCGTTACTCAGCACCAATTTGCTAAATGGTCAGACGCAGATATTATCGTTTATGTGGGCTGCGGTGAACGTGGTAATGAGATGACGAATGTTTTAGAAGAATTCCCAGAGCTTATTGATCCTCGGACCAATAGACCTCTAATGGAGCGAACAATCCTGATTGCCAATACATCTAATATGCCAGTAGCTGCTAGAGAAGCCAGTATTTATACGGGTATAACCATGGCAGAGTACTATAGAGATATGGGATATGATGTGGCGATTATGGCGGATTCTACCTCAAGGTGGGCAGAAGCCCTTAGAGAAATTTCAGGCCGTCTTGAAGAAATGCCTGCAGAAGAAGGGTACCCGGCCTATCTGCCATCAAAATTAGCAGGATTTTATGAGCGCGCAGGGTGTGTTGAAACTTTAAGTGGTGAAAAAGGATCTGTTACCATTATTGGCGCTGTATCTCCTCCAGGGGGCGATTTTTCAGAACCTGTAACGGAGAATACAAAACGATTTGTCAGTGCATTTTTGGCGTTAGATAGAAAGCTTGCTTATGCAAGGCACTATCCGTCCATTAACTATCTTTTAAGTTATAGTGGGTATGTTCAAATGCTAGAAGATTGGTTTGCTCAAAATGTAGCGCCTGATGCTTTAGCCCTTAGAGGGCAAATGATGGGCTTATTACAAGAAGATGAAAAACTGCGTGAAATCGTTCAGCTTGTTGGGGAAGATGTACTTCCGAATGACCAACGCCTTGTCCTTCAAATTGCAAGTGTTATAAAAAAAGGATTTTTACAACAAAATGCCTTACACCCAGAGGATACATATGTGCAACTACCCAAACAATATAAAATGTTGCAGGTTATAGTGACTCTTTATGAAGAGGCTTTAAAGTGTATAGGAGAAGATATTCCTATCTCGATTATACGGCAAGAACAAGTTTTTGAAGATGTTATTAAAATGAAATATGATATTGCTAATAATGAAATCTATAAATTAGATGAATTAAGAGATAAAATAATAAGTGATTTTACAGACCTTATAAGCAAATATCAATCATAAAATAAGGAGTGATCCAATGAGGAAAGAGTATTTAAGACTAGACCAAGTAGAAGGCCCACTCATTGTGCTTTCGGGCGTAGAAGGAGCTTCTTATGGTGAAATGGTTCATATTAAGCTAGATAATGGGGAGCGAAGACAAGGTAAAGTGGTTAAAATTGAAGAAGCTCAGGTGGTTGTTCAAGTATTTGAAAGCACATCAGGGATCTCGACTACTAATGCAGCCATACAGTTTACAGGGGAGCCCCTAAAGATTTCTCTATCTAAAGATATATTAGGCAGGACATTTAACGGGGTGGGAAAAGCCATTGATAATGCTTATGAAAATACAGGTGGGCAGACCTATAACATTAATGGAAGGCCTATTAATCCTGTGGCCCGCAGGTATCCTAAAAACTTTGTACAAACAGGTATATCCTCTATTGATGCCCTTATGACACTCATTCGTGGGCAAAAACTACCCATATTTTCAGGGAATGGGATCAATCATAATGATCTAGCCGTACAAATTGTAAAACAGGCTAAAATCGAAGGGGCGACTGAGGATAACTTTGCCATTGTATTTGGGGCAATGGGGGTTCGCCATGATGAGGCAGATTACTTTATTCGTAGTTTTGAAACATCTGGGGTACTAGGTCATGTGGTCATGTACCTAAACTTAGCCGGGGATCCAATTGTAGAGCGGATTACAACCCCTAGATGCGCCTTGACAGCTGCAGAATATTTAGCCTTTGAGCATAATATGCATGTCCTTGTTATTATTACAGATATGACAAGTTACTGCGAAGCCCTAAGGGAAATCTCATCAGCTCGTGAAGAAGTTCCATCTCGCAAAGGGTATCCAGGTTATTTATATAGTGACCTTTCCACTATTTATGAAAGAGCAGGGATGCTAAAGGACAGGGAGGGTTCTATAACCTTGCTGCCAATACTTACCATGCCGAATGATGATATTACTCATCCTATTCCAGACTTAACAGGATTTATTACAGAAGGACAAATTGTACTAAGCCGTGAGTTAAATCAAAAAGGTGTTTATCCGCCTATTGATATCCTGCCATCTCTTTCACGTTTAATGAAAGATGGTATTGGAGAGGGGTACACAAGAGAAGATCATTCAGATTTAGCAAACCAAATATTTGCCTCTTACTCTCATGTGCAAGATATACGTTCTTTAGCCCAAATTGTAGGGGAAGATGATCTGTCTGAAGTGGATCAAAAGTATTTACAGTTTGGCAGGCAATTTGAGCAAAGATTTATTGCCCAATCCCATGATGAAAACAGAAGTATTATTGAAACATTAGACCTTGGCTGGGAAATCCTATCCATATTACCACAAGGGGAACTAGATCGTACCAATTCACAGATTTTGAAAAAGTACTATAAGGGGTGAAGATAAATGGCAGTAGTCGTTGCACCTACAAAATCCAACTTAATAAAATCTAAAGCATCCCTTGATTTATCTGAAAAAGGATATGACCTACTAGATAAAAAGCGGAATGTTTTAATTCGTGAAATGATGGAATTAGTGGAAAAGGCAAAGGAGATACAATCTCACATATATGAGACTATCGATGAGGCCTATAGATCCTTAGAGACCGTTAATATTACCATGGGCATTAAAAACGTAGAAGATATCGCTCATAGTATCCCAATGAATGAAGATTTTAAGATTTTGCAAAAAAGTGTTATGGGTGTTGATATCCCAATTATTAAATATAAAGAGGTGCCTATTACCCCTAGCTATACTTTTCATAATACCAATCCAGCCTTCGACTTAGCAGTGGCTAAGTTTACTCAGGTGCGTTATATGATTTATGCCTTAACTGAAATAGAAAACTCTGTGTATAAGCTAGCGAAAGAAATCCAAAAGACCCGAAAACGTGCCAATGCATTAGAATATATTCAAATACCAAAGTACAAGGAGCAGGTTAAACATATACAGGATATATTAGAAGAAAAAGAACGTGAAGACTTCTTTAGATTAAAAATGATCAATAAACGATAACTTTTAGTCTATCGTATTTTAAACTAAAGTAACAAATGATAGAGTTTGTCGGATTTTGTTGTAAAATGAAATACAAAACAAGACAAAGAACAATAAAGATTTGTGCAGATTTTCCTAGTATTGCAATAATCATATATAAGGGAAAAATACTGTGCGAAATGTATACTTTTAGATATTAGTGTCAACATTATATAGACAATGTAACTAATTAAAAAGACAAAGTAGCAATATTAACAAAATAATGGCATTTAAATCAAGTATATTAGGGCACACTTATGTTGGGTTTATTGTTATAATAATCTTGTAACCTACCCCAAGGTTACTAACAAATAATATTTATTTGTTACCCCTAAAATAAATACCTTCTCCTAGCAGAAAGACACCGGGTCTTTCTGCTACTTTTTTGTTTAAAATCAGATTGAGCTCTACAAGAAATTCTTCCCATCGACAAATAATCCCCAAATAGATATAATAGGTATAGTACCAAGACACAACATGAATCACACATAATGAATCATAGATCATAAGGGGGTACCACTTGAAAAATTTGAAAAGTAAACAGATTAAGGCCATTGTAGGCACGGTGATAGGCGCTCTAGTATTAGTAGCATCTATCTATTTTTATAAAGAAAATAATATTCCTAAATTAGCATATACAGATTTTAAGAGTTATATGACTAATCATCAAGTCGAAAAAGTAGAAATAAGTAATGGGGCGAAAATGCGTGTTAAGTTAAAGGACCAGAAACAAATGGTTATAACGGATAATCCTCGTAGGCCAGAGCTTAAGGAAGAATTACTCATCCAAGGCATTGAGGTGGTTGAAGCTGGCAGTGGTGGTTCTTTTGCTATGTTAGAGCCCATTGTTAGTATGCTAATCATTGGCGGGGTCTTCTTTATGGTGTATAAAAAGTCAGGAAAAATGAGTAGTGGCTCTGAAATGGGTTTTAAGGCAAAGGCGATCAATGAAGAAGTCATCCAAAAGTTTGGATTTAACAACGTTGCCGGTAATACAGAAGCTAAAGAGCAAGTCAGTGATATTATTGATTTTATTGAATCACCCGAAAAATATGCTAAGTATGGCGCTAGAATGCCACGTGGAATGATATTTTACGGGGCACCTGGCACGGGTAAAACCCTGATGGCAAAGGCTATTGCTGGTGAGGCTGGCGTTCCCTTTTTCTCAGTATCAGGATCCGACTTTGTTCAGTTGTACGTAGGCGTAGGCGCAAGCCGTGTTAGGGATTTATTTAAGGCAGCAAGGGAACATGGCAAAGCGGTTATCTTTATTGATGAGATTGATGCAATCGGTAAAAGTAGATCTGGTTCAGCATCAGGCAGTTCTGATGAAAAGGATCAAACCCTTAATGCACTGCTTACAGAGATGTCAGGATTTAATGAAAACGAGGGTATTATTGTGATTGCTGCAACCAATCGGTTAGATGTACTAGACCCAGCCTTACTGCGTCCTGGAAGATTTGATAGGCATATAGAAATAGGTCTTCCTGATTTAAATGCAAGAGATAAAATACTTAAGCTTCATATGAAAAACAAACCTATTTGTGATACAGTAGATACCATGAAAATTGCTAAGCAAACAGTTTATTTTAGCGGTGCAATGCTTGAAAATCTCCTTAACGAGGCGGCAATATTTAGTGCTAAGCGTGGAGCTGTAGCCATTGATGAGGCTGATATTGATAAAGCTTTCTATACGGTTGTGGCAGGATCAGAAAAACAAGATCGAAGTGCCATACGTGCTATTGATAGAAAAGTTACGGCCTACCACGAAGCAGGCCATGCCCTTATTACCAAGCTTGTGGCGCCGTCAAACACGGTTTCTAAAGTTACGATTATTCCAAGTACAAAAGGGGCTGGGGGCTTTAGTATGAATATTGCCCAGGACCGTATGTTTTATACAAAAAAAGATATGGAATCTCAAATTAAAATTAGCTTAGCAGGTAGAATTTCAGAAGAGCTAATTTTTGGGGAGGATAATATTACAACAGGGGCCAGTAATGACATTGAAAAAGCGACAGAAATTGTACGGGATTATTGTATGCGGTACGGTATGGACAAAGAGTTTGGTATGCTTAATTTAAATGTGCTTATGGAACAATCAGATACATCAGGGGCTAGCCATATACTTCTTGAGCAATCTTCTAAGCTTATGAAAAGACTATATAATGAAACAAAGTTACTCATGATGGAAAATGAAGGTGTATTAATCAATATATCTAATGCACTTTTAGAGAAAGAAACTTTAGATGAAGAAGATATCAATAACTTACTAGGGATAGAAAGTAAATCAGCTTGACAATAATATGGCCAGGGGTATATTATGAAAAGGCGCCTTGTAAAAGGCCATATTATGACTGGAGAGATGTCTGAGTGGTTGAAAGTGATAGTCTCGAAAACTATTGTACGTTTGCGCGTACCGGGGGTTCGAATCCCCCTCTCTCCGCCAAAAATTGTATAGGTTAGTTTACATAAGAGAAGTTGTTGCCTTTGCAATGGCTTCTTTTTTGTTTTTGTATAAAATCAATATTTGTTATATAATAGAAGCAGATCAATAGAAATAGAAAGAGATAAACAGTAAACCAATTTTGAAATTTTAAATTTAAATATAGATTTATTAGAAAGAGGTGTATTAATGAGTGCATACGAGTATGAAGCTGAATATGAACGCGTCCTTAGGCTAGGTAAACAATCATTACATGCAGAAATGTCTAAAGGGCAAACGGGGTATCTGACATCATTAGATGGTGTTATACAAACAGGTAACGTATTATCTGAAATGTCTTTAGGATTAATAGAGATTCCACTTAAAAAGGTTGTAGGGACCTATACCCACTCCCGTAGTATTGCTTTTGCCCAGAATTTTATGCCTATTATGCCATTAAAATCGGAGTTTGCTTCCAAGTGGATGAGTTTATATAAAATCCATATTGATGAAGGTATTAGAGATCCTATTAAGGTTTATGAGTACTATAATCTTTTTTATGTCATGGAAGGTAATAAAAGGGTGAGCGTTCTAAAGTCAGTAGGGGCATTATCAATTCATGCAAATGTTATTCGGTTAATACCCAAAAAAGATCCGACCAGTAAAATTAACAATATATATTACGAATTTACAGATTTTTATAAGAAAACAGGTATTAATAGCATATGGTTTTCTGAAGAAGGTAGCTTTACAGAGTTGGTGTCCTACTTAGAGGAATATAACCCGGTACTCCAGGTTACTGAGGAAAAATACAAGAAGTTTTTGGGAGATGTCTATCGCCCATTTAGAGAAATTTATTACGCATTAGATGGGGATGAAAAAGATATAACAACGGGAGATGCGTTTTTACACTATATTAAGGTCTATGGAATGCCTCAACTGATTGATTCATCGGATAGCAATACAATTGAGAGTTTTATGACGGAATTAGATGTTCTGGACAGTAAAACAAGCCAACAAGTTAAAACAGATCCTATTTTAACACCAAGAAAAAGTGTTTTAACATCACTGGGAGGTTTAATGATCCCTAAAAAGCGCTTGAAAATAGCATTTGTATATCCTAATACACCTATGGAGTCAGGCTGGGTAAATGCTCATGAACTTGGAAGGCTTCATATAGATAACGTTTTTGGAGAGCAGATTTTAACGAATAAAATAGAAAATGTTCCTGAAGATGAGCGGGCTTATGAGACTCTTAAAGAATTAGCAGAAGACAAATATGATATTATATTTACAACAAGCCCAACGTATACGGCGCCGGCACTTAAGACAGCATTGGAATTTCCAAATGTGAAGTTTTTTAACTGCGCAGGAACGCATTCTTATAATAATTTAACCTTGTATTTTGGGCGTATACATGAGCCGTGGTATTTATTAGGCTTAGTAGCGGGAGCAGCCACGGAAACGGACATTATTGGCTTTCTTGCACCTTTACCAATATCAGAAGTCGTATCGGCTGTAAATGCCTTTGCTTTAGGTGCTCAAGCAGTTAATCCAAGGGTCGTTGTAAAGCCAGCATGGACCTATAAGTGGCAAAATCAAGGTGGTAAAGAAGAGGCCGTAAAATATCTAAAAGATGCAGGGGTAGATGTTATTGGTAATGAATCCTTGCCAATACCGGGTAGTAATTCAAGAGAATACGGTGTCTACAAAGACGATACACACTATGCCATGGCAATATGGGATTGGGGCGTATTTTACGAGAAAGTAATCCAAAATATTCTAAGTGGGACATGGAAGATTATAGCAGACAGTATGTCACCGACTCAAAAGCCAATTAACTTCTGGCTAGGAATGGACACTGGAATAGTGGATATTATGTACTCCAACAGAAATGTCAGTACCCCAGCAAAACAATTAATAGACTGCATAAAAAAATCAATCATACGCAATGAATTCAACGTATTTGAAGGACCGATACATGATCAAAAAGGCGTTCTAAAAGTAGAACCTGGCGAAAAAGCAACCTACGACCAAATCATCACCATGGACTGGTTCGTCCAAGGTATCGTAGGGGAAATGCCCCAAATAAAAGATTTAAGTCCAACGGACCCACTTTCTTACATGCGGGATATCGTTAAGAACACCAAGAACTAAAAGGACCTATATTTTTTGAATCTTCAAAAGCAGCACGATTGACCGCCGGCTAGGAAGTAATATACCCGGACGCGTTCCCTTTGGCTTACCAGCCAAGAGGAACAAGTCCGGGTATATTACTTCCTAGAATCGGTGCCATCGGCCTAGGCTCTTAAAATTCAAAAATATGATACCCAAATCCATTAATAATAGTGGTGTCGCCATATTTTATAATCCGTTCCATATTAGGTCCATAGCTAAGATGCTGATGGCCGTGAAGGTGATACTTTGGTTTAGCAGTATCTAGTAGCCAATTAAAAGCAGGAAACCCTTGATGAGCAAAACTATCGCCATCTCCCAGCCCTTTAGCCGGGGCATGGGTAACTAGGATGTCAATTTTTTTAGGCTTCATTGTAATACTGGGTTTAGTTAGTTTTTTAACCCTTTTCATCATTTTATCAGGTGAAAATTGTTGGCTCCCACCGGAGTACTCGATAGAGCCACCGAGACCGGCAATTCGTATTCCTTTATAGTTTATAATTTGATCCTCAAGAGAAATACACCCCTCAGGTGGATGCGTTGCATAGCGCTCATCATGATTGCCATGAACATAATACAAAGGTGCATTAATCATGGTTACTAAATAAGACAAGTATGAGGCCTTTAAATCCCCGCAAGAAATGATCATATCTATATCACAAAACTTGCTTTTATCAAAAAAATCCCAAATATAGTTGTTTTCTTCATCAGATACGACAAGAATTTTCATTCGTAAAACCCCTTTCCAACTTATTCATTCATCTTAACAAAAAATATAACAAATGACAATGTATTTAAGGTATGCCTGACCATCTAATCTCATATAGATATTATATAGAATAGGAGATGAGGTGGGAAAATGGTTACATTTAATAATAAAATATTTAAACTTTCTTTAATAGGAATAATTTTACTTTTAGTCGTATGGTTTATTAGAGAATTCAATCTTCCTGTGGTCAGTGTTAATGAAAATGAGGCAAATGTAAAAATAAATTTTGTCCTTCCTATGAATCAAGAAAGGTTTAATGAAAAAATATCTATTTTACCAGATATCCCAAACACAGATTTTGAGTGCACCACAAAGTGGGAATCGACTCGTAAGGTGCATATTAAAATAAAAGAGAAAAGTGATAGGCAAGGCCAAAAAGTGCATTTAGTGATTAAAAATGCTCAAACAGGTATTCCTTATATTAAAAAAAGTGCCAGCATACCTATTCAGTTTAAAAAATCTCCAGAGATCATTGGGGTAAGCCAGTTTAACAATATGCCAACAGATGAGCCTATTGTGGTGACATTTAATACGCCTATGAGAAGGGCCAACATTAATAAGTACATAGAATCAGATACAGAGTTTGAAATTATGCCAGTAGAAGGGGGAAGTAATTGTCAGTGGCGACTAACCCCTAAAAAGCCACTCGAAAACGACAAAAAATATATACTGTCTTTTAGAAAAGGAATGCCAGCCATGTCCGGGATGGTTTTAGAAAAGGATGAGATTATAACACTAACAACAGCAAGTAAGCCTAAGATTGTAAGTGTTTCACCTGAAAATAATACAAGATGGATAGGATTATATCCAACGGTTATAATAGAGAGCCAAGAACCTATACAAAAGGCTACGATTGAAATTGCAGATGAAATCATTGAAGGAAAGATTGTGGATGAAAGATGGGCAGAATTTACGCTGCCTAAAGTCCTTGATTTTGAAACCACCTATCAGGTATCTTCACAGATTATATCAGCTCATGGCGAAAAAGGAGAACCATATGATTTTAAGTTCACGACTATTCCATTGGAAGAAGACCGGTTATGGATTGAGGTTATCCTTAAAGAAGAGCATAAGGCCATCATTTATAAAGGCAGAAAACCCATTAGAGTTATTCCTTGCTCAGGAGGGGCACCGGAGAGTCCGACAATCCTTGGAACCTATTATTTAGAAGATAGAGGAACTAAGTTTTTTGCAAGGAAAATTAGTGAAGGTGCAAATAACTGGATACGGATTCATGGGAATTATTTATTTCACGGCCTGCCAAGGGATAAAGATTGGGTTATTAGCAAAGAAGCAGAAGCTAAAATGGGTACACCTGCTAGCCATGGGTGCATTCGCCTAAGAGAAATAGATGCCCAGTGGTTCTATGATAACATTCCTCAAAATACAATGGTTATTATCCATCAATAAAAAATATGAATTTAATTGAGCCAGGACTTGCAAAATGGTATAATTGTGGTACAATAAAATGAATATAATATAATCACAAAGGAGCAACTATAATGAGCAATAGTGCATACAAAAACGCCCAAACTCAATTTGACGGGGTAGCTGAAACAATTGGCCTTAATGAAGGCATGAGACAATTATTACGTGAACCAATGAAGGAATTTCACTTTAGTATACCTGTAAAGATGGATGACGGAACGAGCAAAGTATTTAGAGCTTTCCGTGTGCAACATAACGTTGCAAGGGGACCTGCTAAAGGTGGTATTCGCTTTCACCCAGAAGAAACTGTTGATACGATTCGTGGGTTATCTATGTGGATGACATGGAAATGTGCCGTTGTTGACATTCCTTTAGGTGGTGGTAAGGGCGGAATTGTTTGTGATCCACGTATTTTAAGTGAAAGAGAACAAGAAAGATTATGTAGGGGTTATGTGAGACAACTATGGCAAAATATGGGGCCTACAACGGATGTTCCTGCACCAGACGTAATGAGTAGTGCGAAACATATGCTTTGGATGCTTGATGAGTACGAAACAATCGTGGGTACTATGCAGCCAGGTGCTATTACAGGAAAGCCTGTAGGCATGGGGGGATCATTAGGTAGAACGGAAGCAACAGGATACGGCGTTGTTTATACGCTCCGTGAAGCTTTAAGTGAACTTAATATTAAGACATCAGATACAACAGCTTGTATTCAAGGATTTGGCAATGTATCCCAATATGCAGCTAGATTATATGAGGAATTAGGCGGTAAAGTTGTTGCTATCTCTTGTTGGGATAATGATGATAAAAAAGCTTATACATTCCGAAAAATGGATGGACTAGAGATTGAAAAACTAGTCGGAATTACTGATATTTACGGAACGATTAATAAAGTAAAAGCGCAAGCTTTAGGATGTGAAATTCTTCCAGGTGATGTATGGATTGAGCAAGATGTTGATATTCTTATACCAGCAGCCCTCGAAAATCAAATTACAATCGATAATGTGAATAAGATCAGTAAACAAGTTAAGGTCATTGCTGAAGCAGCTAATGGACCAATGACGCCTGAGGCAGATTCAGTTATTAGAAAAAGCAATATCTTCCTAATACCAGACTTCTTAGCAAATGCAGGTGGCGTAACATGTAGTTACTTTGAGCAAGTTCAATGTAATATGAACTACTTCTGGGAAAAAGATGAAGTTTTAGAGAAACTGGATACTAAAATGACATCAGCATTTAAAGCTGTTTATAAAGTATCTCAAGATAAAGACTTATTTATGCGTGATGCAGCTTATGTTATAGCGATTGACCGTGTTGTAGAAGCAGTAGAAAAACGGGGCTGGGTGTAAAACCTCAATTTAAAAGCTGAAAGTGGAAAAGTCTCCCTTTGATTAAAATCACAAAGGGGGACTTTATTATATGGTATAATAGGTGCTATACTGAATGAGTTATTAAAGAAGGGAAATATTATGTATAAAATTATCGATAAAAAGAATTTAAATAGTATGGTAGAGCAAATGGTAGTGCATGCGCCATTTGTATCTAAAAAATGTGAGCCAGGGCAGTTTATTATTTTAAGAGTAGATGACGAAGGAGAGCGTGTTCCTTTTACAATTGTAGATTGTGACAGACAAGCTGAAACGGTAACCATTATATACCAAATCATGGGATATTCTACTCAGATGTTATCAAAAAAGAACATAGGGGATCAGCTGTGTGATTTTGCAGGCCCATTAGGAGAGCCTTCTAAATTACATAAGCATAAGCGTGTCCTTGGAATTGGTGGAGGAGTGGGGGCAGCCCCTTTATATCCACAGATAAAAAAACTAACCCAAATGGGCGTAGCATGCGATGTTGTTCTTGGGGGACGCTCGGCAGAATTTGTCCTTTTAGAAGATGAGTTTAAAGCTTTAGGGTGCACAATATACGTAGCAACAGATGATGGAACCAAAGGAATAAAAGGTTTTGTAACGGATGTTTTAAAAAATCAACTGGCAAAAGGTGAGGCATATGATGAGGTTATTGCAATAGGCCCCCTTGTTATGATGAAGGCAGTTGTGGCTATAACAAAACCTATTAAATTACCAACAACTGTATCCTTAAATCCAATTATGGTGGATGGAACAGGGATGTGCGGAGGCTGCCGCGTAACCGTTGGAGGAGAAACCAAATTTGCCTGTGTAGATGGACCGGAATTTGATGGTTTATTAGTTGATTTTGAAGAAGTTATGAGTCGGCAAAGCATATACAAAAAGAAAGAAGCACATGTCTGTAGAATTGGACTTGGAGGTAAATAGAAATGGCGAACATGAGTCAACAAAAGGTACCAATGAAAGAGCAAGACCCAAACAAAAGAAATCAAAACTTTGATGAAGTTACCCTTGGCTACACGAAAGAAGAGGCTATAGAAGAAGCAACAAGATGTTTAGATTGTAAGCAGCGTTTTTGCGTAGCCGGATGTCCAGTGAATGTTCCTATTCCGGAATTTATTCAAGCAGTTCTTGAGGAAGATTTTATTAAAGCATATGCAATAATTATATCTGAAAATGCACTTCCAGCTGTTTGCGGAAGAGTTTGTCCCCAAGAAAATCAGTGCGAAGGAAAATGTATACGAGGACGCAAAGGAGAGCCTGTTGCCATTGGCCGTTTAGAGCGTTTTGTAGCAGATTATGTCATGGAAAACTATCCTGAAGACATACAAGAAACACTAAAAAATGGCAAAAAGGTAGCGGTTGTAGGTGCAGGACCTGCTGGCATTACTTGTGCAGGAGAACTTGCTAAAATGGGATATGAAGTCACTATATTTGAAGCCCTTCACGAGCTTGGAGGCGTTTTAATGTACGGTATACCTGAGTTTCGTCTTCCTAAGGCATTGGTTCAAAAAGAAATAAAAAAAGTGACGGATTTAGGGGTTACGGTACGTAAAAATGTTATTGTAGGGAGATCTATTACAGTGGATGAATTAGTACAAGAAGGCTTTCAAGCTGTGTTTATTGGAAGTGGCGCAGGGTTGCCTATATTTATGAAGATTCCTGGTGAGAATTTAAACGGGGTTTATTCAGCAAATGAATTTTTAACACGGTCTAACTTAATGAAAGCTTATATGCCAAACTCCTTAACGCCCCTTTTAGTTGGCAAGCAGGTTGCAGTTGTAGGTGGTGGCAACGTAGCTATGGATGCAGCTAGAACAGCAAAACGACTGGGAGCTGAGGAAGTATACATTGTTTATAGGAGAGGTGAAGAAGAACTGCCGGCAAGACTTGAAGAAATTCACCATGCTAAACAAGAAGGCATTATCTTTAAGCTACTTACGAACCCAACGGAGATTATAGGAGATGATGGCTGGGTTAAAGCACTAAGATGCGTTGAAATGGAGCTTGGCGAGGCTGATGAATCAGGTAGAAGAAGGCCTGAAATAAAACCAGGTAGTGAACATGTTATTCCACTAGAAACGGTCATTATTGCTATAGGACAAACACCAAATCCACTTATTAGGCGCACCACAACAGGTTTAGATACCCATAACTGGGGTGGGATTATTGTTCATGAAGATACAATGGAAACGAGCAAGGAAAATGTCTATGCAGGTGGGGACGTTGTAACCGGCGCAGCCACTGTTATTTTGGCTATGGGGGCGGGAAAAAAGGCGGCTCTTGCGATTGACAGACAATTTAAAAAGTAAAAGGTTGAAAATACTTTCAAATTCTTTATTTTTAGACTATAATATGATTATATGTTTGAATTTTACTATTATAAATCTAAAAGAGGATAGGGATGATAGAATGGAAAAGGCAACTTTATCAATTTTCGAATGTAAACCAGGCATGGAAATGGCAGAGACAATTCATAATGACTTTGGGGCAGTCATGATTAGAGAAGGTACTATTCTAGATCGACAAATATTAAATAGAATAGAGAGTATGGGGATTTTAGAAGTAAAGATATATGTACAAGATATCGAAAATCTTAAAGCTAATCATAATAAAAACATATCTAGCAAATATGAACAAAATACTCAGGACATAAAAAACATTATGGGAAAAGTGGCTGTAGGGGCTCCTTTAGATATGACCAAAATTAGGGAAATTACAGACACTATATCATCAGGTATTTATTCTAGTAGTGATATGGTAGGCCCTTTATCCTTATCAACGGATATTGAAAACTATATTTTTACACATAATATTAATGTATCTTTTATGGCAATGACTATTGGTAAGTGGATGGGGTGTAGTGAAAAGACGATTAAACACTTAACCCAAGCTGGATTGCTGCATGATATTGGTAAATGCAAGATATCAAATGATATTTTAAATAAACCAGGGGAATTAACGGATAAAGAATATGATACAATTAAGCAACACCCGAGATATAGCTACGACATATTAAATGAAGTAGATAGTATACATAATGATGTGTTACTTGGGATATTGACGCACCATGAAAGAGAAGATGGGACAGGCTACCCACTTGGAATAACCAGTGAAAAAATAAACTTAATTGGAAAAATTGTAGCGGTTGCTGATATTTATGATGCAATGACTTCAGAGAGGATTTATAGAAAAAGTCAGACCCCTTTTGAAGTTTTTGAGTTAATGCAAAATGGATCTTTTGGAAAACTTCATCCCATTGTATTAAATAAGTTTATTAAAAACATGGCAGAGCACTATCGTGGTTCAAAAGTGGAATTAAGTAATGGTGAAGAAGGCGAAGTCGTTTTTATTAATTACAATAAGATCTCAAAGCCAATTGTTAAGGTGGATGGGAAGTTTATCGATTTAAGTTTAGAGCGAGGCTTGAAAATAAATCGTATATTTAAAAATAATAATAAAATATAGAAACAATGTGCATAATAATTTTAAAGTTGCTAATAATAAGCTTGAATAACATCTTGCATGCAAAGGAGTAATACAATGAAACAACAAAAATTTGCAATATTATTAGCAACAGCTGTGCTTGCTTTAAATTGTGTTGGATGTACAACTACCAACACAAACCCAAAAGATAGAACAACCGTACCAATGACACCAACAACTCCTGTACTCCCAGACGTTGTACCAGATACAACTATGCCTCGGGATAAGGAAGTAATGCCAAACACAACAATGCCGCGGGGTAAAGAAGTGGTACCAGACACAACAATGCCACGGGGTAAAGAAGTGGTACCAGACACAACAATGCCCCGAGATAAAAACGTTGTGCCCAATAACAACAATACGGTGCCAAACAATAATACCACAACAACACCAGGGGACAATACTGGTACCCCAGGTACAAAAGTCAGGTAATACAGTAAAACAACCCTCATATTTATTAAGAGGGTTGTTTTCATTGGTAAATATAATATAAAATAAAAGTAAAATGAATATAAAAGATTGGAGAAAAAATGAAAATTTTAATGGTTGCAGCTAACGCAAAATACATACATTCATCCTTAGCACTGCGCTATATACAAAAGTATTGTGATAAATATATTACCCATATTACGAATCTAGAGCTAACCATCAATCACAATGAGAATGAGGCTCTTAGAAGTATTTATGATGAAAAACCAGATATTGTAGCTTTTTCTTGTTATATTTGGAATATGGAAATGATTGAAAAATTAATCCCTACAATAGCAAAAATTCTTCCAAAATGTAAAATTATACTTGGTGGCCCAGAAGTTTCTTATAATAGTGAAGAGCTTTTTATTAAAAACCCTGATCTTAATTTGGTAATAGAAGGAGAAGGGGAGGAGACTTGGTATGAACTTATGAATCATTATATAGATGACTCTAAAGATTTAAATCAGATCAAGGGTATCGTATACAAAGATAAAGATGGCGTCGTTAGAAGAAATCTCCCGAGGGAACCTATGGATCTTAATAAAATTCCATTTGTATACGATGATATAGCCACCCTAGATAATAAAATTATCTATTACGAAGCAACGCGCGGATGTCCTTTTAATTGCCAATACTGCTTATCTTCTATAGAGGCAGGCGTTAGATTTTTAGACTTACCAAGGGTTTTTGAAGATATGCAAATTTTTCTAGACCACAACGTTAAGCAAGTGAAATTTGTAGACCGAACATTTAACTGTAATATAAAATATGCTATGGCAATATGGGAGTTTTTAAAGAAAAATGATAATGGTATCACTAATTTCCACTTTGAGATTGCCGCAGATTTATTAACAGAGGAATCGATTGCATCTTTAAAAGATACCCGCCCCACTTTATTTCAGTTTGAAATAGGCGTTCAATCAACAAATGATGAAGTTTTAACGATTATTAAACGAAAAATGAAATTTGCAGAAGTTAGCCGGATTGTAAAGGAAATCAAAACTTTTAAAAATATCCATCAACATCTGGATTTAATAGCAGGGCTTCCAAAGGAAGATATACCATCCTTTAGGAATTCTTTTAACGACGTCATAGAAATACGCCCTGAGCAGCTACAACTTGGGTTTCTAAAAGTGCTTAAAGGATCAGGGATGCACAGAGACGCCAAAAAGTATGGACTAGTATATAAAGATATTGCGCCATATGAAATACTCTACACCAGTCATCTATCATACGACGATATGCTACGTCTACATGCAGTAGAAGAAATGGTAGACCGTTTCTACAATAGCGGTAGATTTGTATATAGCCTGGAATACTTATTCACATTATATGATACACCCTTCGATGCTGTGGATGATTTAGCCTTATTTTGGGAAGACTGTGGATATCATAAAGTAAAACATAGTAACAATGCTTATTATGATATTTTACTTGAGTTTGCCATGAAAAAAACCAATGCAAATATTACGTTAATGAAGGAAATTGCACGCTTTGATTTTTTCTTACATGAGAAGCTTAAGAACATTCCTGAAAATCTAGTAACCATAGATCAGGATGAATATAAGGATAATCTTAGGGAATTCTATAAAACAGAGGGAAATATTGAGAAGTTTTTACCGGAGCTCGTATCTTATACTAGCGCTCAGGTTAGCCGTATGGCTCATATAGAAGTTTTTAGTTTGGATGTTGTGGGATGTGTTGAGACGTTAGATTTTGAAGGGGTAAGTGAAACAATTACGCCAGTCTTATTTAATTATCACGCTAAAGATGTTTTGACTAAAGATGCTAAGTATACTAGATTAGCATTTTAAATTTGTTGAGGGATGTCTTAGTTAGGGTTGTTGCCGCATTTAGTTGACAAAAGATATCCTGCCGGTCCTCTCTTAGCTAGTAAGCTAAAGGAGGCCCTTCAGGATATCTTTTGTCAACTATTGCGGTGAAGAATTCGAGGATGTCTAAGACTATCGGTTGGAGGCTTGGAAGAAGACCTAAAGAGCCTAAGACCTCAAGGCAGTTGGTCTGCCTTATAGTCCTTAACATCGGGAAAGCCCCCAAGGGGGCGACTGATGATATTTTGGGGTTATTCTTTGTAGACACCCAAGTAGCACTACCAGTAACGCTAAAAGTGTGAGTCTCGTGAAAATCGGCGCAATAGGGGAGTGGAAAAGTGCTCTGCGCAACTTTCGACGACGTAGGAAGTTGTGTTGCGCAGAGCACTTTTCCACCCCCATAATGCGGAGACCACCTATGACCTCACCCCCTAATTTATACATAATCCTAAGGAGGAACTAAGATGACCAAAAAGCAACACGTAAAAAAAATATTAGCAATACTAGATGAAAATTACCCCAAAGACATAGCTTGTTTTTTAGATCATACAACCCCCTACGAGCTACTCATTGCCACCATACTCAGTGCCCAATGCTCGGATGCTAGAGTTAACATAGTAACAAAAGATTTGTTTGCGAGATATACGACCCTAGAAGCCTTTGCTAGTGCGGATCTAGAGGAACTAGAAAGTTACGTTAAAAGCACTGGATTCTACCGTACCAAGGCTAAAAATATTATTATGTGCTGTCAAAAGTTAGTATCTGATTTTGATGGAGAAGTGCCAAGCGATGTTGATCAGTTAATAACTTTGGCGGGGGTAGGACGGAAAACGGCTAATGTTATTTTAAGTAATATCTACAATATACCAAGTGTGGTAGTGGATACACATGTGAAGCGTATCACAAATCGTTGGGGCTTAACTGAAAAAGAGGATCCAACAGCCATTGAATATGATCTTATGGAGATTCTCCCTAAGGATCACTGGATACGTTATAATACTCAGGTTATAGCGCATGGCAGAGCCATTTGCAGGGCTAGGAGTCCTAAGTGTGAGGAGTGCTTTTTCCTTACTTATTGCCCTTATGGATTGCAGGAGAGACTTGAAAAATTAAGGGGGATGGCTTAGGTTTAGATAAGGCTATCTCTGTATATTAGGTTGATGCCGCACTGGGTTGGCAGAAGATATCCTGCTGAGCCTCTCTTAGCTAGTAAGCTAAAGGAGGCCCAGCAGGATATTCTTCTGCCAACTATTGCGTTTGAGGCTACTAAGAGCCAAAACCCTAGAGCCTCAGGGACTAAGACTTTGGGGAAGAGGACATCAGATATTTGGAGGGAGGCAATTACATTAGGCTATTTGCCTTTTTTGCTCTTTAATCCTTAGATCTGGCCCTACATCGGGCAAGTCCCCCACAGGGGGTGGCCGATGCAGCCCCTCAAGTTATGGCAAGGGATACAACGCAATAGGGGAATGGAAAAGTAGTATTGGCAACTTTCGA
>DUUM01000400.1 GCA_012841565.1 Candidatus Epulonipiscium sp.
AATGTATTTAATTCTTTTATATCTTTCGCATCACTAACATATCGCAGCTGGGTTTCTAACTCCCTAATTTCTGCTGCTAGTTTATTTTCATCTACTGATTCTAGCTCGATTCCATCATGGTGATTTAAATCTAAAACTAATTGCTCCTCAACTAAACCATTGACAGTTTTATCATAAATATACAAGATATTGTTTTTTATTTCAACACAAACGTATTTTTCCAAGTTTTCATCTGCCCTTAAATAAATACGCTGAGAACCAGCCTGGTTTCCCTTTAATTTTACGGACAGGTTTATATTTTGAAAGTCTTCACTTTGCTCTAGCTTCATTAAACCTCGTTTTCCTGGCAAAGATGTTAAAACAATGGTTTCATCTATAAACTCAGCGACTCCCTCTAAGGTATTCCAGTCAGCTTTTCTTTTTAAATCCCCCGATACAAAAGCTAAGTCCTCCCCCGTATCTCGCCAAATACGCATGAGCAAGTGATTGGTATACCAATAAGATTGGGGCTGTATTCTTGTCAAATCATAAGCAGAGGAATCCCTTAGGTTTAGAGTATTTCCCTCACGATTAAAATTTAATTTAAAAAGTTCTTTCATCCACTTTTCGTTTTCATGGCTAACCTTATCATTGGTCCCAAACTGACCACTATTTGAGTGCATCAGGATATACATATCTGGAACCTTGTTTATGTTATTTGTATAAATTTCTCTTAGTTGTTCATAATCAAAAGCTATACGGTCTTGCATTTGGCTTAAGTTTTCCATAGGGACACCTGATTCATCTCGTATATAATCCATTAGATAATGATTATAGTTCCTATCTAGGTAAGGTGCTAGCATTTGAAATTGATAGGTATCTAAGGTATTTAAAAAGTTTTCATAACGATCAAATACATTAATATATTCCAGTCGGTATCCATTAGTCCCTTGCTCCCAATAAGTGCTTTTTTCAAGTTCCAACAAATCCTTTGGCCTTAAAAACTTAGGATCTCTTTTTTCTAAGTTTTGAGCATAGGTAAGTATATTTCCTTTATAATTATATTTTTCTAAAAACTTTTGAGCAAAAATAGCTGTATCTCTTCTGCCATCTTCTAGTATAAGAAAAAGAGATTTTTCTGGAAGCGGCTTTCCTGCTTGATAATAAGCAATAATATCTTCTTGACTAATAGTGACATAGCCGGAGTTTTTAAGTGCGTCTAAGTGGTCATCAAAGCGCTGGGTACCAATCAAGCTTGTGCTTTCCAAATGATCAATTCCAAAATAAGATAAGGCAATAAATCCTTTTTCTGTTTGGCTTCTGTCTTGATCTTGGATGGGCTCATATTGATTGGAAGTGAAAAAGGCTCTCACTCCTATGATTAAAATAGCTATCAATATAATACCCTGGATGATGCTACGAATAATTTTGATCCTATCTTTTTTTCGGGGAGAAAATGCTTTATTCTTCTTCATGACTTATCTCTTCTCCTTCCCCTTTTACTTTAGCAAACCAGCTTTTTCTTGAGCGTTGTTTGTTTTTCTTTTTTTCTTCTTCCTTTATATCTTCTGGGGTCATTCTTGTTCCCCAAGTTGATTTCCAAAATGTTACCCAGGCAATGGGCATTTGCCAAAGCAAAACGGCTTCGTAATAAAGCACAAATGCAATCCCAAAAATCCAGGTGGTGCTTTTTCTAAGGATCATTTGGGTAAAGCTCATTAATAATGCCATCATTAATATTCCAACTAAAAAAGTAGTCGGAAAGACCCTATGAATAATAGGAACATAAATTAAATTGTATAAAACAATAATAGGAGCCAAAATAGGAACCACTAGGCCCATATAAAAAAACACAGCAGTAAAGGGTTCCTTTTTCCAAATAAAACTTCCTGCAATAATTGATTCCCGTATCCAGGAACGTTTCCATCTCATTTGCTGCTTTAAAAAGATATTATAAGTATTGGGCACAATAGTGGCGCAGGTGGCTGTGTCTTGATAACTGGTCCTATGACTCCTTAAAACAAAGTTAGTCAAACTCCGGTCATCCCCAAAGGTAGCCTTTTGGCCTAAAAATTGTTGATTTAGCCAGGCATCCATATGCTTTAAAACAAGGTCTTTTCTATAACAAGATAAGGGCCCTGAAAGACAGGTTACTGCGTCAAAATAAGCTTCTGCAGCCTTCATAATTCGAAAGGCAATATAATACCGCACCGATTGCATCTTGGTCAAAACATTTGTATAGGTATTGGCTACATCCGTTCTTCCTGAAACGCCTCCCATTTTAGGGTCTTGAAAAGGCTGGACAAGATTTCGAATAGCAAAAGGATCTAGGAAACTATCTGAATCTACAAATACAATTAAATCATGTTTTGCCATTTTGCTTCCTCTTGCTAGAGCTTCTCTTTTACCTGCATTTTCTTCTTGCACCACATACCGTAGTCTTTTTTTCGTATGGTACCTTTCCGCTTCACCATGTATCTTGGCAACTGTATCTTGTATGATTTCTACCGATCTATCATTGGAAGCATCATCTACTACAATAACCTCCAATTGATCAATGGGATAATCCTGATTCATACAACTTTTAATGGTTCTATCAATCCACTCTTCTTCGTTAAAGCAAGGAATAATAATGGTAACTCCAGGCGTAAACTTAATATTAATAGGCATGGGACGATAGAGCATTCCAAAAAAGTAACGACTTAGTAAAAAGGTTGCGGCAATAATGCTATAAAGGTATAGAAATTTATTAAACCTAAAATATATAACACTTCCCGATCGCATTAAAATAATAAAACAGGTGATGAAAAACAATAGTAAACTGGATATACTAAGCATGTAACGGTCTTTTCTTCTAGCTGAGTACTGAGATAATGTTTCTTGAAATTCAAAACCACAAATAATCTGGTCACCAGACACTTTTTTAGTTCTAACTAATAAAGCCGGAATATTAACTTTCATTTCATAGCCTTCTGGCATACTGCCAGGTGTGATTTCAAATACTAATTTTATTTTCTTGGCTTGGTTAATAATGTCATAATCAGCCTGATTTTTAATAGCTAATAACATTCCCGTAGTTGAAATATCTATACTAGTGCAGGAAATAGTTGTCTTCTTTTTACTGTCTAAATAACACACAATGTCCACTAATAAGTTAGCCTGGTATCTAATGCCTGCCTTCATTTCATTTATAACAGCTTGTATATCCCCGTCAAAACCTTCTAACTCATTTTGGCCACGCCGATCTAAATTGGTGCGGACCTCTTCCCGATCAGGAACATTAGGAAGTATTCTCCGGTCTCCCTGCTGGACTAACAAAACATCTTTCATTACTATTCACCTCACTTCTACATGCCGATATTATGCTAGTTAAGATAATCACTTAGCTTTGCAAATCGATATCCTAAATTTTGATAATAAGGAATGATTGTATCTAACGCCTCTGGAGTATACCTACTCTCATCTGACATATGCATTACCACGATACTTCCATTTTCAATAATCCGCCGGTCCTCAAGAGGGGTACCTACATCTACCATCTGGGATGAATCTGCTATATTTAATCCGTTTTTTAGCCTATTGATTAGCTGGTTGGCACTAGATGCTTCGTAATCATGACTACTAAAATCGCCATTAATAATATATTCATATCCCATATCTAGTATGGTGTACAATCCTGCTTTACTAACAGCCAAGGTAGGGGGCCTAAAGTATTGCTTTAAGGCTGATGTATCCCCGATGTATCTTGATAACTCTTCATGAGCCTTTAGAACATCCTTTTGTAAGAATTCTTTTTCAGCTTCCCCTTCAATATTAATCTTGACATGCTTAAAGGTATGATTGCCAACATCATGTCCGTCTAAAGCAATTGCCCTTAACAAGTTCGGATTGATAAAGTCAGCATCATAGCTTAGGTTATCACTTCCTACCCGTATGAAAAATGTTGCCTTGGCATCATGCTTTTTTAATACATTGAGTAAATGGCTAATACTTATATCCGATCCCCAATCATCAAATGTTAAGAAAATTACCTTTTCGTCATTTGCTTTTATTTTTCCAACCGTATCAATTTTGGCAATTTCTTCTGGGCTAAAACCCATTAACTCTTTTTCAGAATTTATATCTGGATTCCCAATATATTTTTGTGTTAGTAAAGCACCTAAGTATTCCTCTAAGTAGCCATAGGTTTTCCTTATAACACTGGTTTTTGCAACTTCTTCCTTAGTTTTAGGCGTATAAAGTAGTGGACTGGCCCCTAAGCTTGCAAGATCAGAAATATTATAAGTAGCTGGTTTAATATAATTAACAGCTATTTCTTCTACTAACTCTTGAACCACACCTTTTCTTGTTAAATAATCTAATCTAAAGTGAACAATATCGCCCCTGTATAATGCAATCACGTTTGAAAAATACTGGTCCATAATTTCACTTGCCTGCAGGTCCTGATAACTTCCTTGTATTGCACTTCGGTTATAGGTAACAACCTCTGTATACCCTAAAGCAGATGCCACCTCTAACACATCTCCACTTGTATCCCCGTATAAGGGCATATATACTTGATGGCTACTCTTGGAATAATCATCTTTTAAAAATGCTTTTAAATACCGTTCTCCCATATCAATTTCATAGGCTAAACTGTCAAAATCTAATAATCTAGGGCTAGTGGTAATCATCCCATAACCACCATTAGCAATTTGATGCCCCCGCTCAATAATTAGGCCAACATTTTCTGGGTACTCCACGATCTCTTTGCCTGTTACAAAAAAGCTTGCCGTAGCATCTAACTTATCTAAAATATCTAATATATCCTTTAAAACAACCTGATCTGCAATACCCCTAAAGGTATAGGCAACTGTCGGTTCTGTTGTATGAAAGTAAGCCCTAACTTTGGCCTGGTCACCATTGTTTTGAATTCTTTTTTCTTGATAATTAGCCGGCTCTTTATCCACTTTTAGTTCTTGGACTGGTGGCTCTTTTTCATCCTCTTTTGGCTTTGGCACACTGGGTTTCCTTATAACAGGAGAAAATACACTTACAACTTTGTTTTTTCCCTTATCCGGCGTCAGCAAACCTGACTCAACCCCTTCTAAAGGAGTATCCCCTGCGGGTAATATCATTCCCTCATAGGATCCTAGTTCACTGGCAAGGACTATTTTATACTCTTCTTCTTTTAATGCTGCTAATAAAAAACCAACCATTTCTATTAATCTTTTGTTAGGATCTACTGATTCTTCCGGCCTTGAATCAATTGTTGGCTTTGGATCTATAGCCGGCTTTTCTTCTTTATTTTTTACAGGCTTTGTATATTCTGATTGATCTAAAACATCATCTGTTTTAACCGATATAATCGAACCTTTTTCTAACCCTTTTACATAAGATAATGCCATTTCTTGAGAAGAAAGACTTTGATAGCTCAAAAAATAACTACTATGTATGACGGACTCTAAGCCAGAAGCATAGGAAGATTGCAATATTTTCTTTGTATATTTTGGGCTGTTAGCTTTTAATAAGCTTGGCTTTCTTCCTGTAATGTTTTTTAAAATTACGTTTGTCTGAGAAAAATCTTCTACTAGTTTTTCCTTAGAGAGTTTTGTTATATCCTTTTTCCCACGAAGTGTGTAGTTACCAATGATTTGCCCTGATTGCTCAATAGCCTTTATTGTCTCAGGATCTTCTGCGCTTTTAATTCCTGGTAAGAAAAATATCGTTTTCGCCTCATATTGACTAAGTAGACCTAGTAATTGTTTTGTGGTGTCTTGGTCAACCATTCCATCAAAAGTAAGTGCCACTACTTTTTCCGCCGTCTCTACCCCCTGGATAACGGTAGCAGAACTTTTATCCTCTTTTAATTTATCCTTGGCTTTTTGAATTTCAACTGTTGCATCGTATAATCCCTGTTCATCTTCTAAGATTGTTATTTGCCCCGCCGTCTTTTTTCCAGCAAAAATATAAACTAATATGCCTAGCATAAAAATCACAATCAATATACTAGTAATTATGATAGCAATCCTCTTATTACCACGACTCATGATGGTCCCCCTCTCCTCTTTCAAAATCACTCACTCTTAAAGTCTCCAGTAAATATATCCCGCTTTTTCCATTATATTTTTATCATAGATACCTTTTACATCAATCATAATCTTTTTATTGTTAGGTCCTTTTATAAACTTCTCTTCTAAAATAGATAAAGGTAGGTCTTTAAATTGATCATGGCCTACAGCAAAAACAAGACAATCCATATTCGATAAGGCATCAAAATCCATCAGTTCTGATGCATATATACTTTTTATTTCTTCCTTGTTTCCTACTGGGTCTACTAAAACTGGATCAATGCCGTATTCTCTTAAAAATCTCACTATATCCTCTACTTTGGAGTTTCTTATATCTAGGCAATTTTCTTTAAAGGTCAGTCCTAAAATAGCCACCTTAGCCTCTTTCACTACCTTATTTGCTAACACAAGTTGCTTTATAATAGCCTCTCCAATAAACTTTGCCATTCCGTCATTAATCTTTCTTCCTGATAATATAATTTGGGAATGATAGCCTAGTTTTTCTGCTTGGTAAATAAAATAGTAAGGATCAATTCCAATACAGTGCCCTCCTACTAGTCCAGGATAAAACCCTAAGGCATTCCATTTGGTATTCATAGCTTCCACTACTTCTTTGGTGTCGATATCCATCCGGTCAAAAATCATAGCTAATTCATTCATAAATGCAATATTAATATCTCGTTGGCTATTTTCTACTACCTTTGTAGCCTCCGCAACTTTAATGGTAGAGACCCTGTGAACTCCTGCCGTAATAATGATTTCATAAATACCTGCAATAAACTCTAAAGTTTCCTGATCCATACCCGAAACAATCTTTGTAATGTTTTCTAAGGTATTTATTTGATCCCCTGGATTAATCCGTTCTGGGGAATAGCCTACCTTAAAATCAATGCCGCATCTTAGGCCAGATGCTTCTTCTAATATAGGCATACAGATTTCTTCCGTAACCCCTGGGTAAACAGTTGATTCATAGACAACAACAGATCCCCTGCTTAAGTTTCGTCCAACCATTCGGCTAGCCTCAATGACCCAGCTCAAATCAGGCCGCTTGTCTGTATGAATAGGGGTTGGTACTGTAACAATTAAAAATTTTGCTTGTTTTAAATCTTTTTC
>DUUM01000401.1 GCA_012841565.1 Candidatus Epulonipiscium sp.
ATGAAAATAAATCAAATAAATCAAATAGCTAAGGTTTATGGGCCAAGTTCAGTAAAAAAGGTAACATCAAAAGATATAGAAATGAAAGCGAAAGATAACCTTAATATATCAGAAACAGCAAAATACTTTCAACTTGCATATAAAGCAGCTAAAGATGCACCGGATATACGTGAAAAAAAGGTGGAAAACATTAAGGCCCGAATAGACACGGGTACCTATAATATCAGTGCAGAAGAAGTAGCCCAAAAGATGATACCAGGTATCTTTGATAAGCAAATTTAATATTCCAACAAATACAATGACAAGGTGAGGGATAAAATGGCAGGATTAATTCATGACTTAATTACCATACTTGATCAGCAAAAAGAATGCTATGAAGGACTCCTAACCCTTGCAAGGTACAAAACAGATAGCATTGTAAATAGGGAAATGGAACTTTTAGAAGAAGTTTTAAAACGAGAACAAGAATTTATAGGTAGATCAGCAAGATTAGAAAAAAACAGAGAAATGATTTTAAAAGATATTTCTAGCGTTCTAAATACCAACTTAAAAGAACTAACCATATCTAGACTTATTACCATGCTAGACAAGACACCTGATGAACAAGGGGAACTAAGGCAGGTACGAGAGGATTTATTACGGATTGTAGAAGAACTAAAAAATCATAATAAAACTAACGAAGGACTGCTTCAACAATCGATGGAATTTATAAACTTTACACTTAATGCTCTGCAAAGTAGGAATACTTATTCGCCAGGTAGCTATCAGAATAAAGGCGATGAGTCAGAGCAAGAAAGTGTAAGTTTTTTTGATACGAAACAGTAAATACATAAAATAATAGAGGTGAAAGAATGTCATCAATTGCATCATTAGGACGGGTTGTTTCAGGGCTTAATGCAAGTCAAAGGGGACTGCAAGTAACGTCCCATAACATCACCAATGCGAATACACCGGGCTATATACGCCAACAATTATTACAACATGATAGTAAATATCTAAATATAGGTAGTGGTGTGCAAAAACTACAAGTAGGAATTGGCGTATCAATGTCTGAAATACGTCAAATAAGAGATGAATTTGCAGACCGAAGATATCGAACTGAAAATTCAGTGCTTAGTTATTATGTAGTGAAAAAGGATGCCATAGATGAACTAGAAACAATCTTTGGTGAGCCACATGGGGAAGCACTTAGTAAGAGTATCAATGATTTTTGGAGCCAAACTCAAAAGCTTGCAACCAATCCATCAGGGATTGAAGAACGTATGGCATTTATTCAAAGTGCAGATGTATTTGCAAAACAAGCGAATCATATTCAAGATCAGCTCACAGAATACCAAAATAATCTTGATATACAAATTAGGGATACAGTAAAAAATGTTAATAACCTCATAAAAGATGTCCAAAGCCTTAATGAAAGCATTGCTTTTTATGAAATAAACGGGGACAATGCCAATGATTTAAGAGACCGAAGAAACTTTTTCTTAGACGAATTATCGTCAATTATGGAGATTCAATACCGAGAAGAAAAGGACGGACGGGTTATTGTAACGAGTGAGGGCATTACTCTAATTGACAAACAATTCCGAGCCGAAATGACAACAGCCCAAGCTGCACCAAAAAGTTCGTTTGTAAAACCAGTCTGGAAAGATCAAGGGACGGACGTATATCGTATGGACAGAGCAGCTACATCAATTAGTGGAAGAGATAATGGAAAGTTAAAAGCCCTTCTTATGATGAGGGGAAATGGGCCAGCTAATGCGGGTACGCCTTGGGATGATATTACGATGAACGATAACCTATCAATAGATAGTGATGCGAATGCATTTCTAATTCCTAAAATACAAAAAGAATTTGATATATTTATCAAAACATTAGCAGATACGATTAACGGGGTATTTAACCCTGACACAGATCAGCCTTGGGGACAGGGAGTGGGTGCGACTACCCAAGGAACGGAGCTGTTTCTAGCCATTAGGCCTACACTACCTGAAATCCTAGGCGACCCTATTGACCCTACAGCAGGAATGGGTGCAGGGAATATTCAAATTAACCCACTACTTTTAGAAAGTGGCGGCTATAACTACCTACCAACTTCCTTAACAGGAGATGAAAGTGATACTCAGGTGATAGAGACTTTACTAGGAAAGTGGAACGAAGGAAGAGATTGGTTTGATGACCCTGAAGATGCTGTTGATTCTAGCCCAATTAAGAAAAATGCTACATTTAGAGCTTTTTACTCAGAACTTATTGCAGAACTTGGAGCAGAAGGCAGTGAAGCAACAGGGCGGGCAGAAGAAAAAGTAATTTTAATAAGAGATATTGATAACGGTAGGCAGTCTATGGGTGGGGTTTCAACAGATGAAGAAATGACCAATATGATGAAATACCAATATTCATATAACGCAGCAGCACGTATGGTAACCGTACTAGATGGTATGATGGATACAATCATTAATAGAATGGGAGCATAGGAGGATACGCATGAGATCAGCATTTTTTGAATTAAACATTGGTTCATATGGGTTATTTGCAGCACAGCAGGGCTTAAGTGTAACCTCAAACAATATTACCAATTCTAATACAAC
>DUUM01000402.1 GCA_012841565.1 Candidatus Epulonipiscium sp.
AAAAATGCCAATGACCACTTAATTTCTCTTTATCCCTACCATAATCACAAATCATTGTATCGTGGTGAATCATCTTTTCATAATACTTAGTATCATATTCTGTATCATGTATGTTCCCTGCAAAGTTTTTTACTTTCATGATCCTACCTCTCCTTCTCTTTATCATCTAAAGCACAGTCTACCCCTACATCTGTGCCGCTCCATATTTTATCCATACTCGTTTCCTCATCCTCTAACCAAAAATCATTTTGAGCATCTAATCCTAATGGTAAAAAAACCGTACTACATAAATATAAACTCCCTGTAGATATATAAACTTCTCCTAGACTAGGTTGATGTCCATATAATCCTATGTTTAGCCATCCTGCTTGATCAAACGTATTTGGTGCCTCTAAACATTTTGTTATAACCTTCGTAAGTCCTTTTCTGACTTGCCCAGGTGTAATTGATTTTGGTAACTGCTCTAAATAGGCCATGGTTGCTAAATGGTGAAAAGCTCCCATCCTATAGGTAATAGATCTACCATATGGCACAAAACTTCCATCCATATTAATAGCCATTTCCTGTATTTCGGCATATCTTTTTGCTCTTTTAATCATATTCATATAATGCTTATCCCTATCCCTGTAATCTTCTTTAATCGTTTCTAACATTTCCACAAGAAAGGGCTGAATCACATAACTATTATAATAATCTTGGTGATATTTTTCCCCGTCGCTGTACACCCCATCACCAACATACCAGGCATCCATTTGTTTAAAACCATAATCAAGCCTTACAATATCATAAGGCTCTCCTATTTTGTAGAAAAAAGCCTCTATCATACTGCTAAATAATATCCAGTTAGAATAATGTGGTTGGATTTCTCTTGTTTCTGTAAAATACTGAATAACTCGATCTTGCGTTTCCTTGCCTAATCTATCCCATAAGGAATTTTTTGCCCTTATAAAAGCAAGTGCTAAAAAGGCTGTATCTACTAAAATTTGCGGTAATAGCTGCCCATCCTTTCGCCCATATACAAAATCTTTAGATTCTGGGTTAACTGCATTCTTAATAGCCTTTATTGATAAATCTAAAAAATATTTCTGCTGGCTTTTTTCATCTTTAGAAATACCGCATACATTAAGCCATGGAGCTAAACCACATAAAGTTCTTGCAAGGGCTTCTAAGTAAATACAGTATTCTCTATTTGTTGCATCTAAGTGCTGTTTAATTGGCATATTGGATTTCAAACTATCATTTGCCATATTCTTTAAAACAGGACTACTTACTTGGGTAAGATAATTGATCCATATTTCACGTGTATTCTTTTTCAATTTACCCATTCACCTTCCCACAAGTTTCTATTATTTGATTGTATATGTATTCACTTTTATCCTTTAATACCAGTTGAAGCAATACCTTCTACAAAATATTTTTGTAGTGCCAAAAATACAATCAGAACAGGAATCAATGAAATAACTGAAGCTGCCATAATCAAGCCATAATCTGATGAATATTGACCAATAAACATTCTTAACCCTATTTGTATCGTCTTCTTTTTCTCAGTTGTTAAATAAATAAGAGGTCCCAAAAAATCATTCCAAGTACCTACAAATGTAAATATCA
>DUUM01000403.1 GCA_012841565.1 Candidatus Epulonipiscium sp.
ATTCTTTCTGAAGGAATAATAATGATGCTTTTTTTTAAAATAAAGCATAGATATATATGTCCTTTAAGAATACTTGTTAGTTTTGTTAAAAAGTTCACCCCTGTACTTATGAAAAAACCAATTTGTAAACATCTATTCGTTTCTATAATCCTCTTTATAGGAATAGCCCAGTTTGCACAAGCCCAGGTAGGAAAAACCTTTTGGTTTGTGGCACCTGAAGTTACATATGATCATAATGATCTAGGTGCAGTTCTTAGGATCACAGCTTTAGATCACGATGCATCTGTGACTATTTCACTTCCTGCCAATTCTGATTTTACGCCTATTAAACGTGACATCTTGGCGGGTAAGCAAGAAAAGATTGAACTAGATGACTTTAGACTTCTTATCGAAAATGGATCATTAGGAACCAATGGAGGGGATTTCCCAAATACAAATTATTCTGATTGGACAAATTGGACAGCAGGCGATGCGTTTAATAAAGGAATGCTGATAGAATCTACAGCTAATATTACAGCGTATTATGAAATGGCTAATACCAATAACCCAGATCGATTTACTCTAAAAGGAGACAATGCATTAGGTACCGAGTTTTATATACCTTCACAAAACGTTTATGAAAATCAACCACTTACGCCTAAAGCTCGTGAACAAGTAGATATCGTTGCTACTGAAGACAGTACTACAATTACATTCGTCTTAAACGATGATGTTAATTTCCACGATGGATTAGATGGTCACCTAAAAGGCGTAGAGTATACCATTACCCTAAACAGAGGAGAAACTTACTGTTTAAGACGCACAGATGGATCTGCATCCAGAAATTTAGGTGGATCACATATCACTTCAAACAAACCTATTGCGATAACAATTTCAGACGATTCAATAAGACATCCAGGCATAGGAAGTTATGACTTGGTGGGTGATCAACTTGTACCTGTAAATGTAATAGGTCGAGAATACATAGTAGTTAATACTATGCACAAAATAAATGAACAGAATCGCTCAAATACGTGACAAAAGGCATTTATTGTAGCTACAAAAGATGGCACCGTTGTTACAGTAAATGGGGTAGCCTTAACCCCCACATTACAGGCAGGAGAGATGACTAGTTTTGATATAGAAGATTTTCATTACATAGAGTCCAATCAAGATATTTATGTGTATCAATTCTCCAGTGTGCAATATGAATTGGGAAGTGCTTTAGTTCCCTCAATAAACTGCACAGGATCTACCAGTGTTTCCTTTAGTAGAATATATGATGCTATGTTTGCTGTGCAGATTATGACTCAAAAAAAGAATCTTACAAACTTTAACATGACCCCCAGCAATCTACTGAGTAATCTAACCTGGAATTGGGTTGAAGGTAGCGGCTCTGAGAACGAGGATGATACTTGGTATGCTGCCATTGTATCTATGAATCCAAGTACAAATACCGTATACACAATCACCAACGGCGGTTTATTCCACTTAAGCGTGCTAGATGCCAACGGTTCTAGTATGAGTTATGGCTATTTTTCCTCTTTTAATAACCTAAGAATTGATGGACCAACAATGGGATGCGTAGGCGAAGATATAATTCTATCCACAGATCAAAGCCCAGATAGCTTAACGTGGTATTATGATG
>DUUM01000404.1 GCA_012841565.1 Candidatus Epulonipiscium sp.
AGTATTGGCAACTTTCGACGACGCAGGAAGTTGTGTTGCCAATACTACTTTTCCAATTCCCCGTAATGCGGCCAACCACCCCAACTCACCCCATCTGCCGCCCCTCTACCAAATATTACAATCTGATGATAAACCAAATTAATCCCTCCCCCCACAAGGAAATATGCTATAATTATAAGTATTAACGCAATTTAAATTAGAATAGGTGAAAATGTTGATAAATATACTAGAAGAATATAAAAGCCTCAACGAAAGCCAACAAAAAGCTGTTCTTGCTGATGTAGGGACACAAATGGTTATAGCGGGACCGGGATCCGGAAAAACTCATGTAATCGTCAATAGAATTCACTATATGGTTAAGCACTTGCAAATAGAGCCAAGAAATATACTTGTCATTACATTTACTAAGGCAGCAGCTGAAGAAATGAAGGAACGATTTATGGGAATGAAGGATATTGAACCTCATGTGGGCTCCCAGATATCCTTTGGGACATTTCACGCTATATTTTTTAAAATGTTAAGAAGAGTTTACGGATATAGGGTAGATCAACTCATTAGAGATGATGAGAAATTTAAATTACTCCAAAAAATGATGGAAGAGATGGAGATAGAAGAGGAAGACCCCAAAGAATATATAGAAAATTTTCTAAAAGAAATGGCCTTAATGCGCAATAATTTAATTGATATTAAATATTATCATCCAGATGGGATGCCACAAGATATATATCATAGCATGGTCAACAAGTATGAAAGTTACAAGGCTAGGCATAATAAGATTGATTTTGATGATATGCTGACCCATTGCTATCATATGTTGAATCAGGATCCAAAAGTATTAGCGTACTTTCAAGGTGAGTTTCAGCATATATTAATAGATGAGTTTCAAGATATTAACAGGGTACAGTATGAAGTGATTAGGTTGCTGAGTGCCCCAAAAAACAATCTTTTTATTGTTGGAGACGATGATCAAAGTATTTATAAGTTTAGGGGGGCGAGGCCGGAGTTTTTAATTCGATTTCCGGAAGGGTTTCCAAATACTCAGCAGACAGTATTAAAGATTAATTATAGGTCTACTAAGAATATTATTAAGCATAGTAACAATCTTATTGTTAATAATAATGATCGCTACAAAAAGCTAATGGAGACACCGAATAAAGAGGGTAATCCACCGATTATTATTAGGTGTAATGATTCGGAAGATGAGTCTAAGCAAGTGGCCACTAAAATAACAGACCTTAATAAAAAAAATATACCTTTTAAAGAAATGGCGGTTATATTTAGGACCAATATGCAAGCAAGGTCAGTAGTAGATGCATTGATGGATATGAATATTCCGTTTTATTTGCAAGATAGTATACCAAGTTTATATGAGCACTGGATTACAAAGGATATACTTGCCTATTTTAATCTTACACAAAAACTAACAGACGACGCAGCAGTTCTTAGAATTATTAACAAACCAAAGCGCTATATCAGTAAAGCGATTGTGTCCCAGGCAGTTAAAATAAGTAAACATGGGATTTTACGCGATTTATACAATGTGAGAGAGTGTAAACCATGGCAAATTGATCGATTAGAGGAACTGCGTTTTCAGCTCCAGCAATTAAGGACTAAGAAGCCTTATGACGGGGTAAAGTACATCCGAAAAGTTATAGGATATGATGATTACCTAAAGGAGTATGCCGAGTATCGCAAGATTCCAACGAGCGGTATTATAGAAATACTAAATGAACTGCAAGAAGCAGCTAAAGGGTATGAAACATATGATCAGTGGGCAGCGCATATTGAAGATGTAATGAAGGAGTTAAAGACTCAAAAACAAGAAAGTTATAAAAAAACTAAAAACAAAGAAAGAAATGGTGTTGTCTTATCAACTATGCACAGCGCTAAAGGGCTAGAATTTGAAGCTGTGTTTATCATTGGTACAGTAGAAGGTATTGTTCCACATTCAAAAAGTAATGGACCAGATGAACTTGAAGAAGAGCGAAGATTGTTTTATGTAGGAATGACGAGAGCTAAGGAGCACTTATATATTTATATTCCAGAGCATAAATATGAAGGTAAGACAGAAGAGTCACGTTTTATAGAAGAGATATTTCCAAATTCAAAAAATAAAAACAAGTAAAATAAGGGGGATTATAATGTTTAGAATGACCAATAAAAACAGAAGAGTAATAGCAGGCGTAATAGGGGTGGTACTTGCGTTTGTTATGTTATTAGGCATAGTTGGGCCTGTACTAGGGGCATTTATGTCATAAATAGCCGTATTGCATTTAATGACTTGAAGAAATACATGTGAGGAGGGCAAAAAAATGGTAGGTAAAAAGATTATTTTAATCATGGCATTTCTAGCAGTAGTCGTTGCTGGTTTAGGAACAGGTGGATTTATGTATGCCTATTCTAAAACAAAAGAATTTGACCAAGTTTTTATGAATGGAGTATATGTTGAAGAAATAGACATAGGAGGTCTCACTAAAGAAGAGGCTAAATCTCAAGTGGTAAAGATGGTGGAAACAAAGAAAGAAGCAAAAGAAATTATTCTTTATGGAGATGATAAAGAGTGGCCCATTCCTTATGCTAAATTTAAAGGTGTCTATAATGTTGACGAAGTCCTAAGTTATGCATTTGAAATTGGACATCAAGGCAATACTATACAACGCTTTAGAGAATTTACAAACAAACAAGTGGAGAAAAAGGAATTTAAACTTGAACGTTCCTACGATGAAAAAATTGTAGATGATATTATACAAGAATACGCAGACGAATTTTATATAGCGCCTCAGGATGCAACGATGGTAAGAAAAGATAAAAAGTTTACCATTACACCAGAAAAACCTGGGCAAGAATTAGATATAGAAGCGACTGCAGAGAAATTAAAGGCTATTTATGATGCTAGAGAAGAAGGTCGGGTTGAGGTTGTGATTGCTAAAGTAGATGCAAAAAAAACAGCATCCTATTTTGACAATGTGCAAACGCCTATAGCAAGTTTTTATACAACTTATACCAATGCGAGTCCAAGTAGAAATACTAATCTTAGGGTTGGAGCGAAGACGATTAATACATCTATAGAGCCAGGTGAAACATTTGCACTATCAAATTACCTAGGAAATATATCAGCTGAAAATGGATATCAAACGTCTAAAGTGATTGTAAATGGCAAGTTAGTAGATGGTATTGGTGGCGGAATATGCCAAGTTGCCTCTACACTTTATAACTCGGTTCTTTTGACTGACTTAAAGGTTGTATCAAGGCAAAATCACTCTTTACCAGTAGGGTATATTCCTCTTGGTAGGGATGCAACTTATGCCAGTGGTGCCATTGATTTTAAATTTGAGAATCCTACAGAGTATCCAGCCTATGTGGAAAGCTACATGGAAAACAACCGCCTATATGTCAATATATTTGGACACGAGAGTCTTAAACCAGATAATGATGTAAAGTTTGAATCAGTCATTATGGAAGTTATCCCAGCGCCAGCACCTAAATATGAAAAAGATCCTACTTTAGCCAAGGGCAAAGAAGTACAGGAGCTTGCTTCACTAGAAGGCAAAAAAGTAAATTTATACAAATATACTTATAAAGATGGTAAGCTCATTGATAAGGTATTAGAGAGCAAGAGTTATTATCGTCCAAGAGCTGGCATTATAAGAGTCGGAACAATGGAAGTAACAGATGTTCCTGTGCCACCAACAGAAAATGAGAAGCCAGAAGTTATTGAAGATCCTAGTCTTATGAATTTATACGAAGAACAAGAATAGAAAAGAATATAAGATGATGGAATATAAGATAATGGAATATAAGATAATGGAATAGAAGATAAAATAAGATAGAGGCTAGGAAACCTTAAAGTTTCCTAGCCTCTATCTTATTTTAAATATGGTTAAGATTGTGGTATAAAGAAATCATCAATACTATCCGGAGGCGTCGGCTCTTCAGGCTTAGGCTTTTCGGGCTTAGGCTTTTCAGGCTGCGGTTTTTCAGGTTTCGGTTGTTCCGGTTCAGGAACTATAGGATCTGTACCCTCTAGATTCGGATTATCTGGCCCCCAAGGATTATCTATCCAGTCATCATCTGGATTTAAATCCTCTATAGGTATTTCAATAGCAGTATTTTCATTATGAATATCACATACGTCAAGACCAGAAGAATCTCCGTGTGTGTGTCTAACAAATGCACCTCGTTTGACAAGTTCAGGCGGACAGTATTGATTAGCAATCTTGCCAGAGACAGTACATATGTTTTCTTCAACATGCAAGTCACAGAATTCAGTTGGTAAATCCTCTTTTAGGAAAAAGTCAGTCGTAACGGCTGAACCATTAGGATCTAAGCGGCAAAGATCGGTTGCTAGTTTACCAGATATACCACAAATTGTGGCTTGTGTAAGGCCTGGAGGTAGTGGGAAGTCTTTTACAGGTAAGCCTTCATGAAGATCTTTCATAATGGCGGCCCATAAATCTAAAGTATAGCTACTACCAAAATTAAGGGGCTTAGGCTGATCGTGTCCCATCCAGATTGTTGCCACATAATAAGGGGTATATCCTGAAAAAAGCAAGTCAAGTTTTTTAGATGTTGTCCCAGTTTTTCCGGCAATAGGCATTCCTTTAAAGGTGTTACGAATACGTTTTCCTGTAGCACTTCCACTTCCGTCAACGACATCCTGCATCATATCAGTCAGCATATAAGCTGTAGATTCTTTAAGAACCATATGGGTTTCGGGCTCATTATCTAATACAAGATTGTTGTCTTGATCAAGAACCTTGGTATAAAGGATTGGCTTAATATACACACCATCATTAGCAATTGCTCCAAATGCTGCTGTCAGCTCAAGCGGTGTAACCCCATCTATACCACCTAATGAAAGGGATGGTACTTTATCTTGTGGTGTTAAGGTTGTAAAACCAAAACGTAGCAAGTAGTCATAGGCCGTATCAATACCAACAGTTTGAAGTGCCTTTACAGCAGATACGTTCATAGAGTCGCGGATAGCTACCCTAACTGTTTGAGCTCCTCTAAATCCACTGTACCAGTTTTTAGGGCTATAGGGTTTACCACCTGGAATGTCCCAGGTAAAGGGTTCGTCGACAATAATAGTACCAGGTGACATTAAACCAGTGTCAATACCAGGAGCATATGCAGCTAAGACCTTAAATACAGATCCTGGCTGACGTTTAGCCTGGGTAGCACGGTTAAAGGTACGGTCACCTAGTTTATCACCACGACCACCAGAGATGGCGATAACATGACCATTACTATGATCCATAATGGAGATTGCTGCTTGGGGTTGTGGAATTCTAAAGAGGGTTCTTTTTAGGACCTTGTCTTCGGATGTAATGCCCCATTCTTCTTCTTTTGCTGATTTAAACTTTTCTGTGGCCTCTTCGTTTTTAACAATGCCATCCCCGCCGTAGTGTTTATCGGTCCCATCTGCTTTTTTGACAGAGACACTATAAGAAACCTTAAGTTCTGAAGAACTAGATGGGAATAAATCCGGGTTATTCATATGCTTATCTACACTAGCTTGGGCATTAGGGTCAAAGGTTGTGTAAATATGTAGACCACCACCATAGATTAAGTTTGTAGCCTGGGCAGAAGAGATACCTTGGCTAATTTGAAGGTCTTTTATTAAATCTTCAACAACCTGGTCAACAAAATAACTATGGGAAGCTTGACTGATAAACTTCTGATGTACTTTTGCGATTCTAGCATAAGGATCATCATCTAGTGCTTCTTGCTGCTCTGTTGCTGTAATATAACCTTGTTCATACATTTTTCGAAGAACCGTTTCAAATTTTTTCCTATTGTTTTCTGGTTTTGAAATAGGACTAAACTGAGTTGGGTTTTGAGTGATGCATGAGATAACCACAGATTCTGATAAGGTAAGGTCAGAGACGTCTTTATTAAAGTAACGATTTGCTGCAGCTTGCACACCATATTCTCCGTGGCCAAGAGCAACCGTATTTAAGTAAGTCTCTAAAATTAGATCTTTTGTATATAACTTATCAAACTGAAGTGCTAAGTACTGCTCTTGAATCTTTCTTGTATAGGTTTTTTCGGTATCTTTTAAAACATTTAATTTGACTAATTGTTGGGTAATTGTACTGGCACCTTGTGAGGATCTACCAGATTTTAAATTAGCAACAATTGCCCTAAAGATTCCTTTAATATCAATTCCTTTGTGTTCGTAAAAACGCTCGTCCTCTGTAGCTATAAACGCTTTTTGTAGATTATCTGGCATTTGACTAAGATTAGCATGAATACGGTTTTCACCGCTAGATAGCCGGTCCATCTCATTGCCTGCTGCATCATAAACAAATGACATATAATCATCTGTAGGCTTTATACTAACTTGGCTAATATCGGGGGCAGTATTGATAATTCCTAGTACGACGCCCAGACCCGCACCTGTAATAGCAAATATTATTAAGGTGATTGTGATGATAGTTGCCCTAAAGGCAACAATATTGGCTTTCTTTTTAACTTTTTTCTTTTTTGAATGCATCTCTTTACTTTGTGTTTCGCGAGATTTTTTTGAGTAGTTCATATTTTTCCTCCCTCTCAAGATATCATTATACCAAACATACATTATATTAAAAAGGTAAATCGTACAAATAGTAAAGAATGTTTAAAAGAAGTAAAAAGTAGTAGGTGCGAATAGAATGAATTAAGACCTAATTTATAGCTAGCAAGGGGTGATGGGATTGAGAAAAAGAAATGATGGCCGGGCTAAAATAGGTGTTTATATAGTCGTTGTTGTATTAATTACGGCAACTTGGGCACTAATAAATAAAGAGGTCATGCCGGTTGTAAGATCACTGGCAAAAAGCCAAGCTAATATGATTGCAGTCAAAGCTATTAATACAGGTGTTAATAAAACATTAAGGGCGAATAAGGTAACAACCCAGGATTTATTATTTTATGATTATAATGAAGCGGGAGAGATCGTCTCTTGGAATGTAAACTCTATTAGGATTAATGAGCTATGTACAGAGGTTGCAGAGGTTATTGTTGCAGACCTAAACGAGGTGGGGGATATACAGCTTAAGGTTCCCCTTGGGGTTTTAGCCGGTGCTCAGATGTTCTCTAACGTAGGGCCTAACATAAATATAAAGGTTTTGCCCAAAGGAACAGCGAATATCGATTATAAAAATCAACTAAGAGCCACGGGGATCAATCAGGTCAACCATGTTGTTTGGCTGGAGATTGAGTTAAAGATGCAAATAATAATTCCTTTATCATCAGAAGAAATGGTCGTGAAAAGGAAGGTTGTGTTGGTGGATAAAGTAATTAGTGGCCAAGTACCGACGCATTATCTAAATCTACCCTTTAATGAGTAATTTTATGCATGTTTTGCTATATAATGATATACTTAGGGAAATAACTTATTTAAAGCGAGGTAAAATATGAAAACAACACAAGATAAAGCCGAAAGGGTCATTTTATTTGTCACCCAAACACAAAAGCAAACAGATGATCAGATTTGGGAAGGGCTAGATGAACTAGAAGAATTAGTTAGAACGGCTGGCGGAGAAGTGATTGATAAAATCGTACAAAAGGTAGAGAAAATCCACACAGGGCATTACCTTGGGAGTGGTAAGATAGAGGAATTAAAGGAAATGGTTATTCGAAGTGAGGCTACAGGGGTTGTGTCGGATGATGAGCTATCTCCTATGCAAATGCGTAACTTAGAAGAACTGTTAGATATTAAAGTAATGGACCGGACCATGGTCATACTGGATATATTTGCTCAAAGAGCCATGTCAAGAGAAGGTAAGATTCAAGTTGAAATGGCCCAGTTGAGATATAAACTGACACGCCTAACGGGTAAAGGGATAGAACTATCACGACTTGCTGGGGGGATTGGCACAAGAGGTCCAGGTGAGCAAAAACTAGAAACAGACAGGCGGTATATTAGAGAACGTATTGATTTACTTAAGAAAGAACTAAAAGAAGTGGAAAAACATAGGAACTTAATTAGAGAGCACAGGAACAAAGTGGGAACCCCTGTAATTGCAATTGTCGGCTATACAAATGCAGGTAAATCTACATTATTAAATGCCATATCAGGCTCAGATATTTATGCGGAAAACCAGCTTTTTGCCACACTAGACCCCACAACTAGAAAGGTAAATCTGCCATCAGGGGCTGAAGTGCTTGTAACAGATACAGTAGGATTTATTAGAAAACTACCCCATCATTTGGTAAAGGCATTTTATTCTACACTGGAAGAAGCTAAATACGCAGATATTATTCTTCATGTGATTGACTCTAGTTCTCCTCATATAGATTCTCAGCAGCAAGTTGTCCATGATACGCTTCAAATGTTAGGGGCAAATGAAAAGCCAATTATAGCTGTTTTAAATAAAACGGATCTATGCCAAGCAGATAGTGTTCATGTTATTACTCCTGTGGATTCTCAGGTCAAAATTAGTGCCAAAACTCATGAGAATATTGAGGCGTTACTCAAACAAATTGAAGATCTTCTCCATGACCGATTAGAAAAAATAGAATTAATGATTCCTTATGATAAAGGGAGTATTTTATCTTATATTCATGAAAATGGGGAATCTCTTGTAGAGGAGCACCGGGCGGAAGGAACCTATATAACAGGATATATTCCAAAAGATAAGTATTACCAAGTAAAAGAGTTTGCTATTTATGAATAATATGTCGAAATAGAAACCAAATGTATAAAAAACGAAAAAACATTTTTACAAAAATCGACATATTATTTATTGCTGGGATAAAAATTAAGGATAGATATACATTATTGCCTATATTATAAACTTTTACTTGTCGAAACTATGTAAAATAGACGAAAAACCACGAAAACTTATAGTATCATTTTAAATATTCTCACTATATAATGTATTTAGTAAGTAATAAAATAAAATATGTTGGGTGGTAATATTGTGCAAAAGAAGTTTTTAAGGGGAACGAGACAATACCAGGTGGGGACAACATCATTATTAGTACTTAAGTATTATATTATTGAAAGATCCATTAGCTCAAGTGAGTATTACTATGGGGTAGAGATTAATGAGGAAAAGATTAGTGGGGGAATAGAACATACCATAAAGTATAATAGCCTACAGTTATCAGAATCTAAAGAGTGGGTTGAGGAACTAATTGATCGATTCATTGGAAATGGGGTTACACCTGATACAATGGAGTATATAATAGATGATATAATGGGAATACCTTGTTAGCTTAAGCTAATAAGGTATTTTTTAAATATGCTAGGAGGTAAGAAATGGTTAAAAAATATAAAACAGTTAATAAAAGGGCTCAGATTGAAATAACAGAGAAGAAGTCACGTTTTATTGCAACGGTAATGCCTGTTAAAAGCCAAGAAGAAGTGGATGATTTTTTAAATGAGCTGCGCAAGGAGCACTGGAATGCTAGCCATAATTGCTATGCTTATCAAATAGGTGAGCGTGATGAGATCCAAAGATTTAGCGATGATGGGGAACCCCAAGGAACAGCAGGAAAACCCATATTAGAAGTCTTGAAAGGGGAAGAACTAAAAGATACAGTTATTGTTGTCACACGGTATTTTGGTGGAACACTCCTAGGAACGGGGGGGCTTGTACGGGCGTATGGAAAAAGTGCAAAGGAAGGTGTTTTAGCAGCAGAGATTATTCAGTGTATCCTCATGAGAAGATATAGTGTGACGATACCGTATACTTTAGTCGGGAAAATTCAGTACTTATTAGCTGAAAGTGGGTATATTACGGAAGATGAAATTTATACAGATGAGGTGGTTTTACATGTTTTAGTTGAAGAAGATGAGTGTGATAATTTTGAAAAGAAAATAATAGAGCATACTAGTGCAGAGGCTGCTATTCAAAAGAAAGATACGTTATATAAAAATATGCCATTTAAAAGATAATAATAATTAAAATAAAGTGGAACTTAATATTGACAATCACATAAAATAGTAATATAATAATACCAAGTAAACATATAAGGTTAGTATGTTATAAAAAACAACGGTATTTAAAATCAAAACACACATTAAACAGGAGGCGTTAAATATGGGGAAAGTATATGGATCAATCACACAGCTAATAGGTGGAACTCCTATTGTAAAGTTAAACAATATTGTAGGAGAGGATGTAGCGGATATATATGTAAAGCTTGAATGGTTTAATCCAGGGGGCAGTGTAAAAGACAGAATTGCTCTTAATATGATTAAAAAAGCTGAAGCAGCAGGAAAAATTAAACCAGGCGATACAATAATAGAACCTACCAGTGGCAATACAGGGATTGGCCTTGCTTTAGTAGGGGCTGCTTTAGGATACAAGGTGATTTTAACAATGCCAGATACAATGAGCATAGAAAGGCGCAGCCTTCTTAAAGCTTATGGGGCTGAGGTAAAACTTACACCGGGAGCTGAAGGAATGAACGGCGCTATTAAACTAGCTAAAGATCTGTCAGAAGAAAATGGTTATTTCCTCCCCCAACAATTTGAAAACCTGGCGAATCCAGAAATTCATAGAACCACTACAGCTAAGGAAATACTAGAGGATATGGGAACAGATATAGATGCTTTTGTTGCAGCCGTTGGAACTGGCGGAACAATAACAGGTGTTGGAGAAGTGCTTAAAGAAGCTATTCCGAATATAGAGATTGTAGCCGTAGAGCCAACAGGGTCAGCAGTTTTATCAGGAAAACCAAAAGGACCTCATAAAATCCAAGGTATTGGCGCAGGGTTTGCACCAGAGGTTTTAAATACTGAGATTTACACATCCATTGAACTTGTGGATAATGACCAGGCAATGGAAACAGCAAGACAAGTGGCAAAGCAAGAAGGCGTACTCGTTGGTATATCCTCAGGGGCCAATATTGCAGCAGCCATAGCAGTGGCTAAGCGCTTAGGCAAAGGGAAAAAGGTCTTAACTCTATCCCCAAGTAATGGCGAAAGATACTTAAGCACAGAGCTTTATCTATAATACAGGGTCTAGTTGTCAAAAGTGACCTAGCTATGGTACAATGAACCTTATAAATAGATATTGTAAGGAGGAAATGTTAAATGGCAGGTCACTCAAAGTTTGCAAATATTAAACATAAAAAAGCTAGAAATGATTCCCAAAGAGGAAAGATATTTACTAAGATGGGTAGAGAATTAGCAGTTGCAGTTAAAGAAGGTGGCGGTCCAGACCCAACCTTAAACTCCAGGCTAAGAGACGCTATTGCAAAAGCAAAATCTAATAATATGCCTAACGATACTATTCAAAGAAGTATCAAAAAAGCAGCAGGTGAAGATAACTCTGTTAGTTACGAAAAAATCGTTTATGAAGGATATGGCCCAAATGGTGTAGCCATTATTGTTGAGACCTTAACAGATAATAAAAACCGCACAGCTTCTAACGTTAGACACGCTTTTTCAAGAGGCGGAGGAAACATGGGAACCACAGGGTGTGTTTCTTTTATGTTTGATAAAAAAGGTGAAATTGTAATAGAGCGTGGCGCCGTGGATATGGATGAAGATGAGCTAATGATGTTAGCTATTGAAGCTGGAGCAGAAGATTTTAATTCTGAAGAAGAAGGGTTCACCATAACAACAGATCCAGACGATTTTGGAGAAGTATATAAAGAACTAGAAAATGCAAAAATAGTAATGGCATCAGCAGAAGTCGCTATGATTCCACAAACAATAACGGAACTTACAGATCCAGCGGACGTCTTAAAGATGGAAAAACTGCTTGAACTCCTAGAAGACGACGATGATGTTCAAGATATATTCCATAACTACCAATAAAAAACAGGAAAAAACAGGGACTGTCCAAGCACTATGGGGACTGTCCCTGTTTTTGATCTGTTTTTACCCATGATACCGTGTCAGGCACCTTTTTTATATCAACATATCTCGTTGTCTTTTCATAATGGCTTGTGAGAGTAAATTTTCGCTAAAGCTAGATAACTCATGAAACTGTACTCTTGAAATATATAAGTCAGCTTGGTTTTTACCAAGGGAGTCAAGGACAACCCCATTTAAGACAAAGTCAGTATCGAACAAAGTAATATTAATATGAATAGAATCATCCCTGAAAATTTGGTGTTTACTAGCTATCAGTAGCCCACCAGCACTCAGATCTAGGGTATTTGCTTCTTTCCAGTCATCATCTTTTTGGGTTTTATACTTAAAGGTGTTAACCCATTCAATGCGGAAGGCTCTACGTTGTTGGTTTCTCTCTAAAGCGGAATTAATAACTGCCTTGTAGTAAAAATGACCTTGCTTATCCTTAGATAATTTAATAATCCTTACAGAGGTTGTATAGATACAAGACTTTATAACAATTAGAAAAGGGTAAGTATGATCAGTTATTAATCTGATATATTCACCCAAAACTAAGGGGGCATAAAAAGAAATTTTCTTATCTTCCCAATCTATAATACGGGTAATATATGTTTTTTCTTCTTTTCCCTCGATAATGAGTCTAGCCGATGCATTCATGTCTTTCATAATAGAATCATAATATTTATCAATGCTTTTTTGGATATTATCCATTTTAAAAACCCCCTCTTTCTAGTATATTTATGTACATACTATTATAATGCATAATGACAGACAAATACAAGTAAGATATAATAGGATAAGACTTAAATAAAACAAAATTTAATCAGTTAAGATTTAATGAGATGAGAGGAATTTATATGAAAAAGATCATTACTGTTACGTTAAACCCGGCAATGGATAAAACAATTAAAATTAACAATCTGGAAATTGGAAGAGTTAACCGCATATCTGAAGTAAGATATGATATTGGCGGCAAGGGAATTAATGTATCAGAAGTTTTAATGTCATTTGGCATCAAAAGCATTGTAACTGGTTTTTTAGGGGGTCACTATGCAGAGACATTTAAAACCCAACTTATGAAAAAAAGAATTGAAACCAAGTTTTTTAAATTACTAGGAGATACAAGGATCAATACAAAAATCATAGATACGGCCACAGGGGTTTGCACAGATATTAACGAGGTAGGTCCTTATGTGCCGGAAGAGGTTTTGGAACGTTTTTTACAATCATTCAAAGTGATGTGCAGCAAAGATGATATTGTTGTTTTAACAGGAGGGGCAAGTCCGTCGGTGCCAAGGGATATATACAAAACCTTGACAGAGATTGCAAAATCTCAAGGGGCATTTGTTATATTAGATGCAGATGGGGACTTATTAAAACATGGCGTAGAGGCATGCCCAGATATTATAAAGCCTAACCAATACGAGTTTTGCCAACTAGATAATCAAGAAATTCTCACAAAAGAAGAAATGCTTGAGGTTGCAGAAAAACTCCGAAGCAACGGGGTTGGTAAAATTCTAATTTCTCTTGGTAGTAAAGGGGCCATGTATATAACAAGCAGAGGAACCTATTATGCGCCATCAGTTAAAGTGGATGTGATAAGTCCAGTAGGAGCAGGAGATGCAATGGTAGCAGCACTTGTACATAGCAAGCTACAAGGTTTAGATGATGAGCAAACCCTTAGATACGCTGTAGCTTGCGGGGCGGCAACGGTTACCCTTGAAGGAACTCAGATTTGTACAGCTACCCAAGTGAGCAAACTTTTGCCTAAGGTAAAAATAAGATTATTAAGCTAAAATTAAAACAAACTAAAAACAACTAAGAATAAACCAAGAATAAGCCTGAAAAGAGGAAAATAAATGCTTAAGAAAAATCAAGAGTTTGAAGGAATTGTGGAAAAAGTTAAGTTCCCAGACAAGGGAATTGTAATAGTAGATGGGATTCGCGTAGAGCTAAAAGGAACAATTGTAGGCCAAAAGGTCCTAGGCCGTGTGAATAAAAAAAGAAGAAATAAATGCCAAGGGCGTCTACTTGAAGTGTTAGAAAAAGCGCATAATGAAGTAGATCCTTTTTGCCAGTATTTTGGGCCGGAAAAATGTGGGGGCTGTGCGCTTCAAAACCTATCCCACGCAGATCAGCTTATTAGAAAAGAAAACCAGGTTAAAGAGCTCTTTGAAGAAGCAAATATTACCGGGCATATATGGAAAGATATCAAGGCTAGCCCAGAAACATACGCATACCGCAATAAGATGGAATTTTCTTTTGGGGATGAGTATAAAGAAGGACCACTGGCCCTAGGGATGCATAAAAAAGGTGGACGCTTTGATATTATTACCGTAGACGGGTGTCATATTGTGGATAGTGATTTTAGTAAAATCCTCAGACATGTGCTAGATTACTGCACCCAGGCAGGCCTGACGTTTTATCACAAAATGAGCCACATCGGTTATTTGCGCTATTTAGTTGTTCGCAAATCCAAAACCACAGGAGAAATTCTTATAAACCTAGTGACATCAACCCAAGTTCCTTATAACTGGAGTGAAATGGTAGAGCAACTAGTAAATCTTGAATTATTAGGTAAGATATCAGGTTTTATCCACACCACAAGCGATAACGTTGCAGACGCCGTAAAGCCAGAAGGCGTAGAATTATTATTTGGGAAGGATTTTATAACCGAAGAAATCCTAGGGCTAAAATTCAAAATATCTCCCTACTCATTTTTTCAGACCAATACATTAGGCTCAGAAGTTCTGTATAATACCGTTATTGAAATGGCTAGAGATATTGACAAAAAAACAGTATTTGATCTTTATAGCGGGACAGGTACGATTGCTCAGATTATGTCTAGTGCAGCTAAAGAAGTATATGGCATAGAAATCGTTGAAGAAGCAGTAGAAGCGGCAGTAGAAAATGCTAAGTTAAATGAGCTAGATAACTGCCACTTTATTGCAGGGGACGTGCTTAAGAAAATAGATGAATTAAAAGGGAAGCCAGATTTGATTATCTTAGATCCACCAAGGGAAGGTATTCATCCAAAGGCGATTGGGAAGATTATAGACTTTGGAGCACCGGAGATTGTTTATGTGTCTTGTAAGCCATCATCATTGGTGAGAGATTTACAGGTGATGATTGAAGGCGGGTATGTGGTGAAGGAAGTTCAGTGTGTGGATATGTTCGTGCATACACATCACGTTGAGACGGTTGTGCGCATAGAGTGGAATAGCGTAGATACAAAGGGTTCGGGGCTTTGAAGTAAAAATTAAAGTGTGTTTTATGTCCTCTTAGGCTTATGTCTAGGAGGATTTTTTGTAGGAGGGTGCCCTATTTGGCACAGCCAAGAGCCTTGTTAATAAAGCTATTTAAAAAATTTTTAGGCATAGAGAAAACAAAATAGATTAAGACAGGAGCTAGGATATGTTTAGATTATTAGGATATGTACTTTTACTTCCTATACTTGTATTACGGGAGTTGTTAAAAACATTTCAAAATAATAATATAATGGAGGTGGATAAAAGAGTGTGATTTTTTGATTTGGTCAGTAAAAGTCAGTCGATAAAAAAATTAAACACTGAAATTTACTATCTATAGATAAACTTACCCTTCAATAATGTATAAGAATTAGGTTGCTTGACTTTTATTTAGATTTGTTATATATTGTTCTTTAGGTCAACTAACGAGTGCTAGGTAGCTAGAATGAAAGAAGGTATTAAATGGATACAAAAAAAGAGATTATTATGGCTATGAAAGAGGTCTTTTCTGAAAAAGGTTATATGGCTTCAATGGCTGATGTTGCAAAGATAGTTGGTATAAAAGTACCATCTATTTATAGTCACTACAAAAGCAAAGATGAAATTATTTATTTATGTATGCAAGATGAATTTGAAATGGTTAAAGCATATTATAAATCAAATATGGTGATAACTTCTGAAGATTCTATCGAATCTATTTTAGAGCATATGTTCTTTGCGTATATCGAATACTTTAAGGATTTAGATAAACTTAGATTTTGGAATAACTTTGATTTGATTCCTCAGTTAGAATTGAGACAAAAGGGTATGGATGCGTATAGGGTATATATGTCCAGTTTTTTGGATACAATCAAGGAGTTGTTTGACAAGGGCATGGCATTAGGTGAATTTGATGGGAAGAGTGCCAACCAGATGTATCTTATGTATGTGGTCACGATTCAAGGCATTTTAAGAGGAATGCTTAAATTTGAAGGAATTGGGCTTCCTACAGAGGAATATTATAAGAATATATGGAATGTTTTACGCGGAACCTTTAAAACTTGAGAAATCTCAAAAATATGTGAATAAGAATTCAGAAAGACTAATCTTACAAAGAAGGAGAGACACTTTAAGCTGGTGCAATATGAATTTGAAATTAGCATGTATGATGAGGTTCAATTAAATCATAAATATAATTAAAAATATAAAATATCAAATAGAAAAGAGAAAGATTATGAAATCAATAAAAATAAGATTAATAGCAATTTTTACATTGGTTATACTTGTAATTACAGGAGCCCTAGGCCTAATTAGTATAAGTGTTGTTAGTAAAAACCTCCTAAAAAATAGTCACGAGGAAATTAGGGTATTAGCAGAGTCAGAAGCAAAGTATGTTGAGGCAAGAATGCAGGCACAACTTCTTTACATAGAGGGTCTTGCGCAAAACAGTATTATTCACGACGAATCCATATCATTAAGTGGAAAGATTAGTTACTTTGAAAAAGAAGCCAAAAGAGCAGGTTATGATCGATTTGCACTTGCAGATTTACAAGGAAATTCTATTCAGTTAGAAGGTTCAGGAGCAAAACTAAATGTCAGTGAATTTGACTACTTTAAGAAGGCGTTAGATGAACAGACTAATGCTTCCGACCTTATTATCAGTGATCTTACAGGAGAACCCATTATTATATTTGCAACACCTGTCTACAAAAATGGTGCAATGTCAGGTGTTTTCTATGGCATCCGAGAAGGAAAATTTATAAGTGAGATAGCCAGTGAAATAGCTTACAAAGAAACAGGTTATGGCTATGTTATAAATGATCAATCTATAACTGTAGGACACCCAGATATAGACCGTGTATTAAATCAGTATAATGTCAGGGAAGAAGCCCAGAATAATGCAGATTTAACAGAACTTGCTCAATTAGTAGAAACTCAAATGCTCATCCGGGAAAGTGGCAGTGGTGATTACTACTTTGAGGGGTCCAATATAGTAACAGGATTTGCACCAATAGAAGGAAATCCTTGGATTATGATCGTTGGTGTTGAAGAGGCAGATATTTTAGAAGAGGTCGATGCCATGAGAAATATTCTAATTGCCTTAGTAATGGTGGCAATCATAATTGGTGCGACTGTGACCTTTTTTGTAAGTGGTTCAATTGCCAATCCAATCATTGATATGGTAGAAGTATTAGAAAAACAAAGCCGATTAGATTTTAGTTTTGATCCAAATTTAAAAGCAATAAAATATATAAATCGAAAAGATGAAATAGGTATAATGTTGAACGCAATTAAAAACGTGGAAGAGAATATTTCTAATGTTATTAAGGAAACCACAGAATCATCAGAATTAGTTGCGTCATCGGCAGAGGAACTTATGGCCACATCGCACGAATCAGCTTTAGCTTCAGAGCAGGTAGCAACAACCATAGAAGAAATTGCAAAAGGAGCAACTGATCAGGCAAATGACACAATCAATATGGCTAATAATGTTGATGAGCTAGGAATACTCTTAGATCAAAATGCTGAGCTCATGCAGGAATTAAATAATGCCACCACAATCATTGATTCAGAAAAAGAAGAAGGCTTTGAAATATTAAAGACACTTGTTCAGGATACTGAAAAGTCAAATAAAGCATCTTCAAACATATATGAGATTATTTTAACAAATAATGAGAGCGCAGAAAAGATTGAAAGTGCTAGTACAATGATTCAAAGTATTGCAGACCAAACTAATTTATTAGCTTTAAATGCAGCCATAGAAGCAGCAAGAGCAGGAGAAGCTGGAAGAGGATTTTCAGTTGTTGCAGATGAAATTAGAAAATTAGCTGAGGACTCTAATCGATTTACCAGTGAAATAAAAACCGTAATAGATGAATTGAAATCCCAATCACAACTAGCAGTTACGACGATGAACGAAGTAAATGAAACAATTGAGGAACAAAGTGCCAGTGTAAAAAAGACAGAAGAAAAATTTGGTGGTATCTCAAGAGCAACGGATTTAGTCAGAGATGCAGTGTCTAAAATAAATACATCTACAGAACTTATGACAACAAATAAAGACAAGATAATTGAGCTTGTCCAAAATCTATCGGCAATATCGGAAGAAAATGCTGCAGGCACAGAGGAAGTATCAGCTTCCATGGAAGAACAACTAGCAGCTATTGAAGAAATATCAAATGCGGGAGAGGGTCTTGCGAAGATTTCTGGCGAGTTAAAAAGCAGTATTCAAATGTTTAAATTTTAGTTAATATTTAAAGCCTAAATTGCAACATTAAGTTAGCCACTTGATTAAAACTTGGTGTATTTATTAAAGTTTCTGTTTTCTATTTATCTTAAAAGACCTAATTTTATCTTGTATTTATATTGATGCCACTAGGATAATTTAGCTAATTCTTGTTCGAAGAGAACAGCTGGTTGCTGATAGTTTAGGATCTTCCTTGGTAAGTTATTGAGTATCTGATAAGTGCGTTTTATTGCATCCCTAGAGTAATCGGAAATCGCTTTCCCTTTAGGAACATAGCGTCTTAGAAGCCCATTGTGACGCTCATTTGAACCCCTTTCATAAGAGGCATATGGCCTAGCAAAATAGACATCTGTGACACTTTTTAGGCATGAAGCTAAATTGGAAAATTCACTGCCGTTGTCAGAGGTAATCGTCTTGAAAACTTGTGGAAATAGCTCCCCAAAGGTGTGCTGTAACTTGTTCATTGCATAGTCAACTGAATCATGATCCTGATCATCAATTATGATGGCGTAATAGTTTCTGGTTTTGCGTTCAACGAGAGTTAGTAATGCATTATCATCTGACTTCTTACCCTCTACTGTATCAATCTCCCAGTGACCAAATTCCTGTCTGTTTTCAATTTCAATCGGACGCATGGCGATACTCTTACCCAAGATACGACGATGCTTTCGGACACGCTTCGTCTTCGTATTTAGCC
>DUUM01000405.1 GCA_012841565.1 Candidatus Epulonipiscium sp.
AAAGATTTCACACCGCTTCTCATGGAACCATTCAATTAGTATAATCGTATTGGGTTTTCACCATCCCCAACTCTCTAAAACGTTACATCTAATTTACTTTTTCCATTCATAGAATTTACTGACTATTAATTTTTTTCATATTACCATGGGTTTGATATTTTTGTCAAGGATTAATTTTAAAAAACAATATATTAATCCCTCTAAGGAAATTAATGGTTGTTTTTCAGAGTATGTTTGTGAGAAAGAAACCATGGGTCTTATTTTATGGAAATAAATAGAACAACATGGTACAATTAGGACACAATGAAAAATGCAAGCATGGATAATTTTAGGTAAGATATGCTCATATACAATGTATGAAGGGAAGGGTAATAAGTGATTACATCAGAGGAGATAAAAAGACGCTTATGGGACGGGGCCAATGAACTGAGGGGCTCAATGGATGCAAGTAGATATAAGGATTATATGTTAGGCTTAATGTTTTATAAATTCTTAAGCGATAAAACTTTAGATGCCTTTAAAACATCAGCAGGTATTAAAAACATAAAAGAAGAAGAATTGGTAAAGGAATATAAAAAAGCTAGGGAAGATTATGGTGAAACCCTAGATAGAACGATTCAAAATGTCTTAGGATATTATGTTGCTCCGGGCTACTTGTACCAAGCTTGGATCAGTGATATTAACTCAGGGGATTTTGAAGTTCAGAAAGTGACCGATAGTTTACATAGCTTTGAAAGATCTATATCTATTGGAACTGGTTCAGATGATTTTAAGGGGATATTTTCAAGTTCTACAATAGATTTAACAGATACAGCCCTAGGTAGCAACTTAAATGAACGTAGCAAAAACATACAAGCATTAATCATGCTCTTTGCAGACTTAAATATGGTTTCCCTTCAAAAAGGAGATATATTAGGAGACGCATATGAATATTTAATAGGCCAATTTGCAATGGAATCCGGGAAGAAAGCAGGGGAATTCTACACCCCGCACCAAGTAAGCGAAGTCATGGCCCAGATGGTTGCGAAATCATCTAAGATTGAATCAATCTATGACCCAACAGTTGGATCGGGTTCTTTGCTATTAACTGTAGGTAAGCATTTAAACCAAGATGCACAAAAAAATCTTAATTATTATGGCCAAGAAAAAAATACAGCCACCTATAATTTAACCCGTATGAATTTACTACTACACGGGGTTAGGCCAGAAAAAATGACCATAAGAAATGGGGATACACTGTCTCATGACTGGCCAGAAGACCCGCAAAAACCAAATGAAGGGGTACAGTTTGATGCAGTAGTTATGAACCCTCCCTATTCCGTTAAAAATTGGAACCGAGCAGAATTAAAAATAAGTGACCCAAGATTTGAGATTGCAGGGGTATTACCACCTGATTCAAAGGGTGATTTTGCCTTCCTTTTACATGGATTATTTCATCTTAGACAAAGTGGAACCATGGCAATTGTTTTGCCCCATGGAATATTATTTCGTGGTGGAGCAGAAGGAGAAATCCGCAAAAGATTATTAGAAAAAAATTACATTGATACAATTATAGGCTTGCCAAGTAATCTATTTACCAATACCGGGATACCTGTCGTAGTGCTTATATTAAAGAAAAACAGAAAACTAGATGAGCCGGTACTTGTGATTGATGCATCTAAGGAATTTATAAAAGTAGGCAAGCAAAATGTATTACAAGAAAAACATATTGCAAAAATAGTAGATAGCTTTATAGAAAGAAATAAAGAGGATGGGTATAGCTCATTAGTCTACCGTGAGGATATTTTGGAAAATGATTACAATATGAATATCCCTAGATATGTTACAGCAAAAAATGAAAAAATAGCCCATGATGTGGATGCACATTTACTAGGCGGGATACCGGAAAGAGATATTAAAGATTTAAAAATACTTAATAGCATTGTTCCAGATGTTTTAGAAAATGCCCTGAATCAAAAACGTATAGGATATTATGAGCTGACCAAAGAAATTAGCGAACTAACAGATGAAATAATAGAAAGTAAGCAAGTAACTGAAAAGTCAGAAGAAATGAAGACAAAGGTAAACCATTATATTCATAAGTACTGGGAGATCCTAACAAAAGTTAATATACAATCAAATATCAAAGAAATTATGGAAGATATGTTATTGGAAATCAAACAAATATTATCTGTCTTTCAATTTATCAATATTTATGATGGATATCAAAATATCGCTAAAGTTTGGAAGGATGCCTTAACAAAAGATTTAGAGTTAATATCTATAAGTGATTTTTATACACTGGCACGTACAAGAGAAGCGAATATGATTACCAAAGGTTCAGGCAGTAGCAGAAGAGAAGAGCAGGATGGTTTTATAAGTAGCCTCATCCCAAACGAATTGATTGTTAGGCAGTTATATAAGACAGAAGCATCAAATATTGAAAACCTAAAACAAGAAATATTAGAAATTGAAATGGAATTAGATGAATTAGTTGAAGCTGCAAAAGTAGAAGATTCTGATGAAAATGAAGTCTTATACGAATGTTTAACAAAAAATAAAGAAGGTGAAGCTGGAAATTCTTTTGCTAGTAAGGCTGTTAAAGATGAGCTAAAAGAATATAAGAAAGGTACAGTGGAATACAGACTACTAAAAAAT
>DUUM01000406.1 GCA_012841565.1 Candidatus Epulonipiscium sp.
AGTAAAACAACTAATTAATTTTAAAGAATACTCTTTAGAGAAGCCATAATAATTAGTTAAACTTTCAGTGAAATATTCAATAGGAATAATTGGGCATAAGTATTTATACCAACCACTATCTGCCTGATCAAAATCCTTATAAATAGCTTCTTTGTAACAATCCGCCAGAACATGCAATAACTCGAAAACCCTAAAAATATCTTCTACCCCCAATCCACTTAAAGTTAGCTTCAAATAGTATGGATGCATATTTAATTTGTAAGAATCAATTATTTTCTGACAGCTTTTTACTGCACAGAAATAATGTTTCTTACTGATTGAAAATAATGTTTTAATTTTATCCTTATTGATTCCACTAGAAATTTCAGAAATTATGCTCCTGCTATCTAATACACTTTCGATATTCTTAGTTTTATACATATTAAGCATTAAAGAGTATTGCCTCCTATTGATTGCTATTATACGTTCTCTATATTCATCCTTAAACTTTGGCATAAATACATACATTTCTTGCACACCATTCTTCTCTAAATTTACATACCATTGCGAATACTTAAATTTTTCCCATGTTTTTATTAGAAGATTTCTTTGAATCGATAGATGTATTATTAATTCTAATGAAGGTATTTTTATATGTGTTATGTCTCCATGTTCTGGTATTGTTTTCTTTCTGTAATCTTTACTCTTTTTAAAATACAAATATCGTATTAAAATATCAAAAGCCTCTAATTTCCCCTCAAAATTATCTTCAAATGAAACTAACATATTTGGATTCGTATCAGTTTTTTGATTAGAAATAGCACCTTCCATTCCAGTAAAAAAACCTTGTTTTTTTATGTTTTTTTCCTTCAAATTTTCTTCAAGTCTATTTTGGTCTTGAAGAAAAATACATATCATCCTTATCTGCTCAGACAATGAAAAATTCATAAATTCGCACTCATTAAGCTTCTCAATGTTCCTCATATTATTATGGTTAAAAAAGATCAAAGCGAAATATAACTGTTGCAATTCTATCATAAATTCTTTAGGATACTCTTCAGAATATGCTAACTTAAATGCCCTGTTAATAATTGATATAGTGAATTCATGAATTTCTTGATTGTACTTGAGGCCCAAAGGGTCAGGGAAGCACTCACTTAACAAGATAGCTTTTCTAAAGCTACTTTTATGTTTATCATAAATAGCAAGTAACAACTTGCTACATTTTATTGGCTTTCTTTCTGCATAAAACTCTTTAAATAAATCAATTGGATCTTTTTCTTCATCGTACTCAATATCAAATGATTTTAACTCATCGTATTCATACTGGGTAATTTTACCGCTTTGAAAATTGTCTTCCAATGTTTTTAATTTTTTATCTACTAGCTTCATAAATTCTTCATGCTTTTTTTTAAAATTATCCATTCTATTTAAGCCCCCTTTTCTATTTAAAAACAACTCTTTAAATAGAATAAACTTCTCACAACTTATCAAATATACTATCTACAGATACGACATATATCGTCTTTCAAGTCAAACACGATAGTTTCAAATATCTCCCCCTCTATGCTAATTATTTCATTAATAGGGATCTCAGCACCATCAGCCATAATAACAACTCTTTCATATTCGTCTATCTTTTTAACCGTACCGATAGCCGTAATATAAGCTCCGCCCTTCTTCCTTTCGTCTGGTTCAAAGTAAGTGATTTCAATTTCATGATGCTCTTTAAGTCTATCTGCTATGATTTGCAACCTATTGCTCAAGGCGCTCTTCATGTATTCATCCAATTCTATTCTCTGGTCAGTCACTCTTGCTGTTTCTTTGACGGCCGCACCATGACTAGTCAGTGCTGCAAAAGGTGAAAACTGTGCTGCTCGGTCAATGGCTGCCATACGGGGTCGTGTCCTTGAGACATGGCGCGGTAGATGGATGATGTCCTCATATGCCTTCATCATGCCTTATGCCCTCCAATCCGCTTGTTTCTGTCTAATGTTGTAGCCCCTTCCTTCAGGTTCATACCTTTTAAAATGGCATTCTTACCATATTTCTTTTTTATCTCTAGTATTGCATTCTGCATCTTTTTTTCTCGTGCAAGTTCAACCTCTTCTTCTTTCTTCTTTGCATATGTATCCAGGTGATCTGTAAAAAGGTCAAGCTGTTCAACACTGCCCTTCTTTTGAACTGTTGCCTCATCCACAACATGATTAGCTGTTATGTTAACTCTCCTTACCAAAAGATTTTTATCAACGATGCGTTCAAATAACTCTGTGACAGCATCCATAATTATCCTTGTAGAAGAAGTTTGTCTACCTAGATTGGTCGTGCCATGAGCCGATTTTGGAATAGCACGTCCGTAAGGATCAGTAGTAATCGCTCCGTGATAGGATTTCTTTATCTTTGGGTTAGTCAGATTTTCAATATCATATCCAACGGTCAAAACAAGTTGATCAGTCACAAACCTTTTATCCACCAAATCAAGCACCAATAGATCGGTCATTTTTCGCACGATTAGTCTAGCTTTATCATAGGTATAACCACATTGCAGTACCTGCCCTGATCCAATGCTCTTTGTGCTTGGCTTATAAGCTTTGATATCAGCAATCGTGCATGACTCCCATCCCCAGGCATGATCAATTAATAGCTCTGCATTGATCCCAAACAGTTTATACAGCAAGTCCTCATTATAATAATCCGTAGGTTTACCCAGAGAACATCTTGCAATATCTCCCATGGTAAAAAGACCTTGCTCCTCTAACTTCTTAGCATATCCTTTGCCAACACGCCAAAAGTCTGTTAGGGGCCTATGTGACCACAGCAAATGACGGTAACTCATTTCATCTAGCTTGGCAATCTGTACACCATTTTGATCCACTGGAATACACTTTGCCTGAATATCCATAGCAATTTTGCAAAGGTATAGGTTTGTGCCAATTCCTGCTGTTGCTGTAACACCTGTGGTTTTAAGAACATCTAAAATAATTTTCGTAGTAAGCTCATAGGCTGAAAGATTATAAGTGGTTAGATAATTGGTGGCATTAATGAATACCTCATCAATTGAATATACATGAATGTCTTCAGGCGCGATGTACTTCAGGTATATATTATAAATCTGTGTGCTGTACTCTATATAATACGCCATCCTTGGTGGTGCAGTAATATAATCTAGCGAGGTGCTGGGTGAGGATTTCAATTCTGTATCATTAAAAGACTCACCGGTAAATACTCGCCCTGGTGCTTTACGTAGCCGTGCTGCATTTATTTCCTTCACCTTCTGCACAACCTCAAAAAGCCTCGCCCTACCAGAAATTCCTTATGCCCTGAGGGTGGGGGAGACGGCAAGACAGATTGTTTTTTCAGTTCGGCTTGCATCAGCCACAACAAGGTTTGTAGTCAGTGGATCAAGCCCTCTTTCCATGCACTCAACCGAAGCGTAGAAAGATTTTAAATCAATTGCGATATAAGTTCTTTTCTTCATGCCTACTCTCCACCTGCCTCCCTTAAGCTTATCTATTGGCCACATTTCTTTTTTCGGCGCCTATTCTCTCAATATCTCTTAACTCTATTATACCTATCCCAATACTTACTAGCAACTTTCTTTAGCGAATACCAATCGCTACTCTATGATATAAACTAACACTTAAGCTATCACCATCTAATATATAATCTTTCCTTATTCCATCTTCATTCCTAACTGATTTGGCTGACACACATTAAGTATATCTGCTATCTTCTCTGGTACATTATTAAAATCTACATGATGGTCACGCTCCAAGGATACTGTATACCAATAATCATAAGGTATATAGGTCTGATCCAAATACTTAGTGTCAGAAACAGATTGTTTCTTAGCTCCTTGTTCAATGACTCCCTTTGGAGTTAAAAAGAAAGTTCCCCAATGCTCACCTGAAGATCCTAAATCAAGTGATACAATACCAAGTCCTATATGTCCAGTATCTTGTCCCCTTATTACTGCAGGAACTTCAATAAACTCATAAGTATAGCTATCAAAGTAATCAGTTTTGTAAACTTCTATAAAACTGTCATGCATCTTCTTTAATATGTCTTTAGCATAACTAGTATCCTCTGAATTACAGGATTCATCTAGTTTCTTAAAATCTATTGTTTGAAGCAAGTCATTTAAGCGTTCAATATACTCTTCCTGTAAATCTTTATTCTTCATAATTTCCCACCTTAATTTCATTTTCAATTAAACTAATTCTAGGCTACCATAACACTAAATATAGCGGTAAGGTTACATCATCCCTATCTCTGCCTGCATCACTCCCATTTCTTCCTCATTCCACAGTTCTTCCATTTCATCCCTCGTAGCAACTGGGAAGTTTTTTACTTCTACTTCACCTTGTTGAATTGGGGCAAGATGAGTAATCACCTCTTTGCATAACTCCTGATCTGGGCAATTCATTATAAATCCACCGAAGATAGATTCTAATATTAATTGATCACACATATCTGTCAGGATTACTTTATCTGCAGTATAAGCATTTTTACCGATAAAATTCGCTATATTCTCTGGTGTCATATCAAACATAAATTCTATATGCTTATTACTATTTTCTATTTCATAAACATAAGCATAGCCTGGGTTTCCTTCCATAATTTCATATAATTCTTCTCTTGTCATATCTTTCTCCTTCCATAATATAGCTCTCCAATATCTATACGAAGTGGGCATCTCCATATTTTTATACAAAAAAAGGACATGAAAGCTTTCACTCTCACATCCTTATTTCTATGTTATTTTTACCGTACAATTTGACTCTTTCCCGGTATAACAGGACTATTTATTCTACTTTCCTATACTGAAAAATTAAATCTGGATTCCATAAGGTTCTCATTTGCTAAGTCATACAAAAGGCCATCTTTATATCCAATGCTTAGGTTCAAATCTGGAATACTGAAGAAATCCTTGGCAAGCAACTCTTCAATTTGCTCTGCAAAATAATTATAGGCATCCCCTTTGTATTCTGTAGGAATTGCAGTTGATTCTTTTAGTGCCTCCCTATATACATCAAGTACATTCTCCCCTTTTTCATTGACCATTCCTGATTCTGTTTGCTTGTAACCCCTTAAATCCTGACCTGTCACATTTTTAAAGCTACTTAAAGCACGATACTTTAGTTTCACGTCATCTGATATGGATCCAGAACTGCTATTCATGATATGGTAAAACAATTCTTTGGAATTATTATCTGCATTTAGTATTTCTTCAATTTTATTGGTAAGTTCCACATCATCCACTCCCAAAACCTTTAGTATATTGTTGAATGGATCTATTGTAAATATCATATTGTATTGTCCCAGCAAGTTACTAAGCCCATTACTAGAAAATATATTTCCCAGTTGAGTATTAACCATATGTTGATTATACAACTGTTGCTCGTTATCAGATGGGTCTTTAACCTCTCCCTTCAAATGTGGATCCTGTGGGTTCCCCCCCCCGGCCAGACAGCCATATAAAGTCATCTCGAGTTCATTATCATACATAGCCTCAACTTCGTTGTAACTATAATTTTTATAATTACCACTCCCACGATACTTTTGGTTTAGGGCGGCATACACTTCACCTTCTGTCTTATATTTAGCCCTGTTACTAACTCCAAGGGAATAATAGACTTCCTCCAACCTTGTATATGCCTTAAACTGATCACTATCCTGATTATAATTTTTACTTTTTATCTTATCTTCTGTACTAGTATACTGTTCCTTCCAAGCTGTCGCCTTTGGCTTATCTGGTGTATATCTTCCCTTCACATTATAGTGATTGTAGTAGGCAGACTCTATCCTCATATTATTTCCTCCAAACTACTATTTAATAAATATCTGATAATTTGTGTCTTTCATATCATACTGCCAATTGAATTTTAATTGTACGTTACTCATGGTAGATTTAGCAATCGACTTCGCATTATATTTAAAGTTCCAAGCCTGCTTTGCTAAAAACCCATCATCCACATCAATATAGTACATTCCACTTGTAGCACTTGATACTCTGGAAGTATACCAAGTGGGTGTACTAGACGGGTTAATCATATGAAGAACATTTCCCTGGATTGCTCCTGTGCTGGAATATACACGATTTTGTGTTACATGATTATTTGAGTTCTCATACATATAATCATCTTCCCCTAGTTATCAAAATTATCACATTGGCTGATTATACAATAACCTTATATAGTACTATAATAAAAATAGATGCTTAAATTATAGATTTTATATTTCGGTAACTATCAATGCTAAAGATATAAAATTACTCAAAATCCTCCTTTCTTTCATAGAAAACTCCTCCTCCAACCTTTCAAACAATCAGCCTATCTATCATTTATGCTTATTTTCTACACAAGCATCTATTTTCCTTCAATTATATTGTAGTTCTTCATATGTAATTAATTTGTGCATTTAGTTAATTCAACAGCGTAAGATTGGATTAACCCATAACTTTTCCACCATTGCTTATTTTTTACATCAAATACTTTAAACATTCTCACATTATATATCGGACATCCCCACAATATCTTAATACCTTTAAGTTATTTTAATACCATAAAGACATTTTAATAACAAACCCTTTTTTATTCCTGTCTAAAAGATTGTTATGAACCATATATATAGTGATAATCTGCCAACAATAAAACCCTCAGCATTTTCTGAGGATTTTAATCTTAGTAGATTGTCATTGCCATCAGAGCAGTAACCTACCTTTTCTCCTTGTTACTGCTCCTGCCATTCTTAGTCATGGTAATCCACTATCTGCTGTGTAACGATTCCTGCCTTGAACTGTATCTCTAATCTTTCACCTTTATTGACTTTAATACTCTGGATTAGTCTTCTGACTAAGTCCTCGTCAAACTCCCGTACCTGTAGCCTTACAGTCTTCAAGGTGCTGTTGGTTTCTATTAGCCGTTCCTCATACCTATCTACTTGCTTTTTCTCCTGTATGAGCCTTGTTTTGGTCTTTTTTAGCTCATTTATTTGTTCTGATATCCTTTTGTATCCATCATCAAAATCTTCTGCTAAAACTCCTTGTTTTGCATTTTCTTCAATTAAGGTTAGTATATCTTTTTGTAGGGATTCTATCTTTTCATCATATTCTGCAGGGATATATTTTTTTGAGTAGCCACCGATAACCCTGATGACATTCTCCCTAAATGCCCCTATAAAATCTCCACTATCTTCTACTACATTATTTATGGCTACCATAATGGTCTCGTGTAGTGGTTCTTCTTTAAGGGTAGGTGAATTTTTACAGGTAGCTTTCGTTCCATTTTTCAGTCTGTTTTCACATCTCCATACAGCACTTTTTTGTCCATACTTTGACCAGACTTGTCTTCGGTAGGGATGTCCACATTCAACACATACTAGAATTTCTGTCAGTGCATATTTAGAGCTATATTTGCTCTTTTCTTTTTTCAATTTATTTTCTTTTCTAGCCACTGATGGCTTATGAAGACTGGCACGTCTTGCCTTTTCTTCCTGGACTTTATAAAATATCTCCTTTGGTATAATACCCTCATGGTTATCTTCAATATAGTATTGTGGTATGACTCCATTATTATTAGCCCTTTCCTTAGTTAGGAAGTCTACGGTATACGTTTTCTGCATTAGGGCATCTCCCATATATTTTTCATTCACTAACATTTTTGCTATTGTACCTGGTTGCCATTGATCTTTCCCTGTGACGGTTTTAATTTTATCTTCTTCTAATGCTCTAGTAATTTCTAATATACTGCTACCCTCTAGATACATTCTAAAAATTCGTTTTACGATCTTAGCTTGTTCAGGTACTATCACTAACTCCTCATGCTCATTTTTTGTATATCCCATAAACCTTTTATGGTTGACTGATATAATTCCATTTTCAAATCTTCTTGTTATACCCCATTTTGTATTTTCACTAATGTTTCGACTTTCTTCCTGAGCCTGACTACTTAAGATAGTAATTAATAATTCACCATTACTTTCTAAGGTGTTGATACCTTCTTTTTCAAAAAATACAGCTATATTCTTTTCCTTAAGCTTTCGTATTGCCTGTAATGAATCTACTGTATTTCGTGCAAATCTGCTTACAGATTTTGTTATAACCATATCGATTTTTCCTGCCATACAATCACCTATCATGGCATTAAAGTCATCCCGTTTTTTTGTATTGGTTGCCGATATACCATCATCTGCATAAATACCTGCCGACGTCCAATTAGGTGTATCTTTTATCTTATCTGTATAATAAGATACCTGTGCTTGATAGCTACCTTCTTGTTCTTCCAGTGCAGTACTTACCCTACAATAAGCAGCTACCCTTAATAATTTTAGTTCTACTCTTATATCTCGATCATAAATAAGCTGTGGTGGTATAACGGCTACATTCTTCTTGGTTCTTACCATTGTTATTCATCCTTTCTTATTTCCTCATGATTTTCCTCCATTATTATTCCGTTGATGTATTCCACTTGTATTTTTCCATCTGGATAGATAGTCATCTGTTTTATTATCCTTGTAAATAATTCTTCATTAAATTTGGTCAGTGGCTCTTTATCTACTAGCTCTTCCTTCATTTTCTTAGTGTTGTGATCATAGTCATCTATTTTAGAAATACTATAATAAGCTTCTGCTCTTTTAAATATTAAATCTGCTAGTTCCTTTGAAGAAAATTGTTCTTTACTTTCTAGCTCTTTAATTCGTTCTTCCAACTTTCTAATTTCCATTGTCATCTTCGGTGGTTCTTTTTTCTTCTCTTTATCTAGTATCCATATCCTTGACAGAATTTTATTTGTTGCTAATATAAAAACAGTTTCTATATCTTCTTTGGTTAAAAATAAATTTCTGCAGTATACCCTATTCTGATAGAAGTATCGCTTACATTTCCAATTGCTCTTTTCTGATGGCCTACCTGCATGCCGAGTATATTTTCGATAACTCTCCCCACATTCTCCACATTTTAATTGGCTATTAAATACGCTTTGATTTTTCTTATTAATTATCTGTGGGGTTCTACCTAATTTCTTGTTCCTTGATTTTCTTCTATGCTGTGTTGATTCAAATGTTTCATTATCTATAATCTGAGAATACATGTCATCTCCCAAGTATTTCGTGTTTTCTAATATTCTTCCTACAGAGCCATGGCTCCAACTTGGCTTATTATTTGCATTAAGGAACCCTGTTGTTGTTAGTTCTTTTGCTATGGCATATAATGATGCTCCATTTAAATAATCATTAAATATCTTTTGGATTACCTTTACCTTTTGAGTATCCAGAACTATCTTGCCATCTTCTAGCTTATAACCTATTGGCATATGTCTTTGCATATCTAATCATCCCCCCTCCCTACACTCTCTGTAAGTTCCAATGAATTATTTAGTCTAAACGTAATTTCATAGTCTTTTCCTATGATGATTTGATTTACTGTACGACTAAATATATTTTCATCGTAGTCTTCCATAATCTCTGGGTTATCCTTTATAATGTCAAGTAATCGCAAAGTTCCTTCAATCTCTTTTTCAAACCCACTGTTATCAAGAAGTTGGTTTCTCTTTTTCCTAGTCATTTCAATCTCTGTTGTTAAGGCATTTTGTCTTTCTATAAAAATAGCAGGGTCAATATACCCTTTCGATACGACTCTACTTAGGATATGACCCTGCTCTGTTAATTCCATTATTTTGTTGTTTAACGCTTTTAATTCTTCTTCCTGCTCTTCATTGCTTCTTAACCTTTTTAAAGATTCTAATAGTGGATATAGGATATCTGTATGATTGGTCATTAGTTTATTCCACATCGTTAAGAAGGCTTCTTTTATAATGTCATCCCTAACGGCTTTCATACTACATTTTTCTATCTCTCTTATATGCTGAATGCATGACCACTGAACTTTCTCATAAGGTTTTCCAATATAAATCTTTTGTCTTCTGAAAGTACTTCCACATTCATTACAAATAATTTTACTACTGAATGCGTATCTATTCTGGGATTTGCCACTATCATCAGCTCCTGCTTGCTTTCTCCGATATTCATAAATCTCTCGGACTATCTGCCCTTCTTCTTTTGTAATAATGGGTTCATGATTATTTTCAATAAAATACTGAGGCAATTCCCCCTTATTAACTTTTCTTTCAAAGGGAAGTACCTCAGTTGTATATGTTTTTTGTAATAATAAATTTCCTTCATAAATAGGATTTTGTAAAATTTCATGTACTACATTATGTCGCCATTCTTCTGCTGATCTTATAGTTGGTATATGATCTTCATTTAAGCCCCTAGCTATTACATAAGCACCTTTACCATTTAGGTATTCTGTGAAAATTCTTCGGATTACTTTAGCCTCACCCTCCTCGATAATTAGTTCTCCATCTTCATCCTTGGTATAGCCATAGGCAGGGGTACTTAATTTATATGTTCCATCTTTAAATCTTTTCTTGATTGCCCATTTACTGTTGGTAGAGATATTCTCTGATTCTCCCTGTGCAAGGGAACTTAATATCGTTAGCATCATCTCACTTTTTTCGGATAGGGTATTAATATTTTCCTTTTCAAAATATACGCTTATTCCAAGTGATTTTAGTTTTCTTATTGCTTTAATGCTGTCTACCGTATTTCTAGCAAACCTTGTGACTGATTTAGTAATGATCATATCAATCTTACCATCCACGCAGTCTTTCATCATCTGTGAAAACTCATCTCGCTTTTTTAACTGTGTCCCACTTTTACCCTCATCAGCGTAAATTCCTGCATATTCCCAGTCATCTCTTTTTCCTATATAACTCTTATAATACTCTACCTGATAATAAAAGGAATCCTGTTGCTCTCTTGAATCTGTACTGACTCTTGCATAGGCACATACTCTTTTTTTAGGCTGTAATTCTAATATGACTTTTTGGTGTACAGGCTCTATTTTCCTTACTTTCTTTGCCATGATTTGTCCTCCTTTCTTGTAGAATTTTAGTTCCTGTTAGCAACATACACTACCACAAGAAATCTAGTATAGCTAGTGTTATGACGCATATACTTTCGCAAGTTCTGGTGAAAAGGTCTGACGGTTTAATTCATCGATTTCTCCATATTCTTCATCTGTTATAATCCCCCTATTAAGTAATATGTTTAGCAGTTTTACAGCCATTTTATATTCTACTTCTTTAGATAATTGCTCCTTTGTCATTACTCACCCTCCACTCTGCATGATTTTTTTACATATTTTCTATAATAATTGATTCCATGTATTTCTATTTTTACTGTTATAAGTATTCTTTTTCGCATCTTCTTTAATATCACAAAAATAGGGACCACCTTATTTGCTAAAAACATATATAACATCTTGCCTTAAATAGGCGATCCCCATTGCTTCTAATATTAAAATAATACATATTAATATTTTGTGTTGTACTTAGACACTACTATCCCCAACACACAAAGCCTTTCAAAAAGGCTTATAGGGCGATTACATAAACTGAAGTTGGTTAGACTTCATCATAGGCATTTCACCTCCATTGGGATGTCTGTGGCTAGGCAGAAGTATCATTATAGGCTGATAAGGTTTATGGCGAACAATCTACCACAGATTGTTTTTTGGAACAGATGGGTACCGCTTAGCACCTTAAATGGCCGACTTTGATAAAAACAGAAAGAAAAACATCTGCTTCTACAGGTGGTCATGGCGCATCTTCCATTGTCGCTTGTCCATTTCTGGCTTATCAGCTAATGTATTTATGAAATCGGATATTTAATTTTCAAGGTACAAATCAGGGGATAAAAAAGATCCCCTCACTGTGTAGGCAGCGAGAAGACCTTTTTGACAACCATTTTTGAAAAAAGCTTTATATTTCTTTCAAAATTCTTTTAATCTTAATTAATCTTTTGGATATAGCATTTTGTGAACAGTGCATTTTTCTTGCAATTTCACGCTGTGAATAGCCTTCCATTGCAATTAAAGTTAAAAGCTCCAACTCATCATCATTTAATTTCTTTAGCCTCACTGCCAATGCAACATCCGAAATAGTATCTATCCAAGCAAAACGTCCTGCAAATTCTTTTTCATCAAAATGTGTTGATAATGACACAAATCTTTGAAACAGATTAGAACGTGTCTTTGCGTTTTCCTCATCTATTTCTTCTTCTGGAAATGCTTGTACATGATTTGCATAGTTTCTTCTCATGCGAAACCAACTCCAGTCAAAATCATATAGTTCCTGTATTGCTTCTTCTGTCATTCCTGCTTGGGTGTATTGCTCACGAAGTTTGTTCCATTCCTTATCAAATATAAATTTTTCCCTACCGTAATTAAAACTCATCATTTTTCCCTCCATTTTCTGATTTTTATAAGTGAATATAAATATCAGAAAAGGCGGGGAACGGCATCTAAAACCTAAACCAGCTTTTGACTTTTTCATGTTTCACCCAGTTTTGGGGTAAAAAAAGCTAGGAATAACAAAAAAATGTTATTCCTAGCTCTTAATTACTGAAATTAGAAAAATGGGTAAACAATAACCCCAACACAAAATGTCGAGGTTATTGTTTCATATTTAATTTTATTCGATTAGTTTTATCATTGGTATATCATTTCATCCGTTGAAGTTATTCAGTAAACATATTCAAGTCTGATTTACTCAGTTTGCTTTTTTCTTGCTCATATATTTTTCAATGCTCATCTCTTATTGTTGTAGTTAAAACTTTTCCATTATCCATATAAGTATTTGTATCACAAAGTTTTTCTATATCATCTTTAATAATATCAGTAGCTATCAAAATAGTTACTCCTTCATCTGCAAGCTTTCTAAGAATACTACGTATATTATTCGTAGCTAACGAATCAAGCCCATTCATAAGTCGATTTCTCCAGCCAGAAGTCTGTTGCCAGAACTTTTTCTTTTGCTCAGTTTATCATTACTTGGTATGTATATTTTAGCCTTGCCTAGTTCAATTTTTATATGGGCATTTGCTTTACCCGATGTGAGTTCTGGTTGTTTAAGATCCTTTTCAGCCACTTTAATACCATGGAATACGGGAGGATTATCTTTCGATGATAATAGAGCTGATGGGATTTTATATTATTTTCCTTACAAAATTTCACTATAGTTCCTTCGAGGAAGAAAACTTATTTAGGATATCTAGCCAGTTTACCTGTATTTTATTTTCCAAACGTATCACTCCAATAAGATTATTTACTATTAGTTTAGCAAGATTTATTAGAGGATACTAGGCGGGGATTCTTTGACGCTTACTTCTATCATTATAGATAGTGATTTTTCACACTTCAAAAATCAAAAAGCATCTAGAATGAACATTCTAAATGCCTATACATTTTCAGTCAGAGGCCTGACCTCCTTAATTTTCTACAGTCATGTCCTATCGTTAACTACCTGCTTTAAATCATTTGCATCATTCTTAATATCTCGTCATAAAACAAAGTTTTGCTTACCTGCTTATCCATGATATCCAATACTTCACCATCTTTAAGAAAAATCACTCTGTTACAATGACTAGCCACATGGGGATCATGTGTTACAACAATAACTGTTTTGTTCATTTCAGAATTGATTCTACCAATTTCTTTTACAACCACCTCTGCTGATTGAGA
>DUUM01000407.1 GCA_012841565.1 Candidatus Epulonipiscium sp.
AACACTCGATAATGGTGGTTGGCTAAACCTTTCCATGTAAGGACTTACACCTTACCAGTAATACCAAGCTTCGCTTGGCGCACTAACGTCTCACGTATTCCTGATGTTTTTCAAGTTAAGATTGACCTTTATCTTAACTTGAAGAATATCAGGAGTACTATGTTATCTAGAGTTGCGGATTAGAGTGCCCCATACCTCAAATATCCTATTACCCTTGCTTACAGCTACGGTTTCTTTTGTTTATATTCATAATTTAAAATGGTAATTCGTAGTCTGCATCATCATCATAATCATCTATTTCTTCCCAGCTAGTTCCATATGCTGCTCCCCCTGATGTATATCCTGCTATAAAACTAAACGTATCATCACTATCTAAATCGCTTAGAGATTCACTTTCTTCTTTTGCTTTCTTTTCTTTATTCTTTTTAATTTTATTTTCTACAGTTAGTTCTAGTTGTTTTTTGTACCCTGGATCTATTTTGCAACCCAATATTTCCAATTCCCTTACTGCACATAACAAATCCACCTTAAATCTTTTCCTATACCCTTTTACGAGATTCTTTCCTTCATATTCTTTAATCCAATTTTTGGCCGCTTGTAATCTATCCTTTCTTTTGCTTGTCTTTTTATTCTTATTTTTCTTTTTGCTCATGTTTCCTCCTAGATAAAAACATATAATGCCACACCAGTATTCCTAATCCCCAACAACTTAGCAATTTTAGATAACGTCCCACGTATTCCTGATGTCTCGCGACCTTAGATAGCTCCTATCTTAGGTCGTGAGATATTAGGAGTACTATGTTAGCTGATGTTTTGTACGGATGTTTTCTACTACCTTTTCTTACTAATGTAACGATATCCTAATATGCAAATAGGTAAAAAATAAGCGCACCATACTAATAGTAATATAGTACCTGGTACATCACTTGTACCTGCCACAAACACTGGAAACATTGGCAAAACAAAACAACTTAAAAAGAATACCCCATGGATCCATAACAATCTACGTAAGACCTTATCCGCTCTATCTTGCAGTATAATTGTAAATCCAATAAAAAATGTCGATAATCCCATAAATCCATATCCCAGTAAATCATAATTAAAAAACAAACTTCCAATATGACTATAACTAATTATTGATAGTGTCTCCTGACTTAAATTTTGGTTCAATCTTATGGTTGTACATTCAGCATAATAGACCAAGAGTATCAACACCGCATAGATTACAGCAAATGCTATACCTGACAAACCGGCAGCCCTTGTATCACTTGATTCATTAAATGAAAACAACGATACCATAAATGGTATAAACCCAATCGCTATAAACATGCATACTAAACAACAAGCAAATAAAGTATTAAAAAACAGGCCCATAACTAATAAAATTGCGAATAATAATACTCCAAATCCAGTTACAGCTGCTCCAATCTTGCCAATGGTCTTATTCAATCTATGTACCCCCTTTATATTAAATAGTACATAATATTGCCTAACGTCTCACGTACTCCTGATGTTGTCCAACCTTAGATAGCTCTTATCTTAGGTTGGACAATATGCGTAGCAAACAGGAGTACTATGTTAGGCAGAGTTCTTAACGGAAGCTACCATCTAATTAATACAATCAATCGCTAAATACATGATGGTTACTTCTTCTTCTTAGTCCAAATATTATTATCCACATTGGCAGGATCAGGCCTTCCACCAGTACCAACCAATCGATCATGGTTTAAAAGCTCATACAATATTTCAAATGTTTCTGTTACGTTTAATTCTAATATTTCAGCTACTCTTGAAGTTGTTATAATACCTTCATTGTCTACA